>JBIKVO010000034.1:0-13632 GCA_044356795.1 Caulobacterales bacterium | reverse complement strand
CTACGATTGCGCCGTATGACTTGGTTCGCAAGATGCGCGCCTCGTTCAATGTGCTCGGTCCCCTGCTTGGGCGCGCTGGCCACGCCACGGTATCGTTGCCGGGCGGTTGCGCGATTGGCGCGCGCCCGGTTGATTTGCATTTGAAGGCGTTCCAGGCGATGGGCGCTGATATCGTGATTGAGCGCGGCTATGTGAAAGCAGCCGCCCTGCGCGGTTTGAAAGGTGCCGAGATTAGGTTTCCGTTCGTGTCTGTCGGCGCCACCGAACATGCGATGCTGGCGGCGGTTTTGGCCGATGGGCAAACCGTGCTGCAAAACGCCGCGCGCGAACCGGAAATCGCGGATCTGGCGCAGTGCCTCAACGCGATGGGCGCGCGGGTGTCTGGCGCCGGCGAGGCAACCATTGTGATTGAAGGCGTGACCGACTTGGGCGCGGCGGCGTTTGCGGTGATGCCCGATCGGATCGAAGCCGGCACCTTCGCCATCGCCGCTGCGGCCGCGGGCGGGACCGTCGCGCTCAAGGGCGCGCGCGCGCATGATCTTGGCGCCCTGATCACGGCGCTGACGGCTGCCGGTGTGACGGTGACGGTGGACGGTGAAACCATCACCATCACAAGTGCGGGCGGACGGTTGCGGCCGGTCGTCATTGAAACGCAACCCTTCCCGGATTTCCCCACCGACCTGCAGGCGCAGTTCATGGCCTTGATGACGCGTGCCGATGGCGTCTCAACATTCCGCGAAACGATTTTCGAAAACCGTTTCATGCACGCGCCGGAACTCGCGCGGCTTGGCGCTGATATTGTGGTGCGCGGCAATGAGGCGGTGGTGCAGGGCGTCGAGCGCCTGATCGGCGCGCCCGTGATGGCCACCGATTTGCGCGCCTCGGTCTGTCTGGTCATTGCCGGCCTGATGGCGGAGGGCGAAACCGTCATCAGCCGCGTTTATCATCTTGATCGCGGCTTTGAACGCCTGGAAGCAAAATTGAAAGCGGTGGGGGCGGATATCGTGCGCTTGAAGGGCGCGGAAGCCGCCGCGGCCATGGGGGAAGATTGAGCGCGCGATGCCTAAATCTGCTTTACGCCTTTTGGCTGGGGACACCGACGATCTGGCGATTATCGCAGCCGCATGTCAGGATGGCGTCGTGCGGATGGGGGATTTTTCGTATGATCGCACGCAGCGCCGCTTCACGCTCGTGATGGCGCGCTTTCGTTGGGAAACCGCCAGGAAACGCGGCCCCTATGAGCGCATTCGCGCCGCGCTTTCGTTTGAAAGCGTCTTGCGCGTGCGCACGCGCCGGCTGCGCACCGATGCGCCTGATGCGGTGGCGGCGTTGCTGACCATGACCTTTGAGCCCGGTGAAATATCGCCTGCAGGGCTTGTGCGCATGACGCTCGCCGGCGGCGGCGATATCGCGCTGGAGGTGGAGTGCCTTGATGTTGTGTTGGCGGACATGGGCGCTGCCTGGCCGACGCCCCATCGCCCCAATCATGACAGGAGTTGAGCCATGGCGCAGCGCCTGGACGCTCGAAAAGCCGGATTTGATGCAGCCTTCGCGCGCTTGATTGCGACGCGCGGGGAAAGCCTGGACGGCGTGGATAGGGCGGTCGCGGCGATCATCGACCGCGTGCGCCGCGATGGCGTCACGGCGATTTTGGATTATGCCGCGCAGTTTGACGGCATGATCATGACGGCAGAGGATTTGCGCGTCAGCGAGACGCAGATCAATCATGCAATTGGGCAATGTCCGGCCGATCTGATCGCGGCGCTGGAGGCGGCGACGGCGCGCATTTTTGCTTTTCATACGCAACAGATTCCAGAAGATCGTCAGTGGACGGATGATCGCGGGGTTATGCTGGGCTGGCGTTGGTCGCCGGTTGATGCAGCCGGCCTTTACTCGCCGGGGGGGCTTGCGGCCTATCCCAGTGCGGTGCTGATGAATGCGATGGCGGCGAAAGCGGCAGGCGTTGCGCGGGTGGCGATGGCGACGCCGCCGAAGCGGGCGCTGGAAAACCCCGCCATTCTTGCGGCGGCGAAAATCGCGGGGGTGCACGAGATTTGGCGTGTCGGTGGTGCGCAGGCGGTGGCCGCGCTGGCGTTCGGCGCCGGGCCGATGGCGCCGGTGGATGTCATCGTCGGGCCGGGCAATGCGTTTGTCGCGGCGGCGAAAAAGCAGGTGTTTGGCGCTGTCGGCATCGATTCCATTGCGGGGCCGTCGGAGGTGTTCATCATCGCCGACACGACGGCCCCGGCAGAGTGGCTGGCGGCGGATTTGTTGGCCCAGGCTGAGCATGATGGCGATGCGCAGTCGGTTTTGTTCACCGACAACGACGCCGTTGCCGAGGCGGTTTCCGAAGCGGTCGAGCGTTTGTTGCCGCAGGCCGGCGCCAGTGCGCGCGAAAGCTGGGCGCGGCACGGCGCGATCATTCGCGTGGCCAGGCTTGCCGACGCGGTCGCGTTCAGCGATCGCGCCGCGCCTGAGCACTTGCAGCTCGCTGTTGCTGATCCAGAGCCGCTGTCGAAACTGGTGCGTCACGCCGGTGCGATTTTTCTGGGCGTACACACGCCGGAAGCTTTGGGTGATTATGTCGCCGGGCCCAATCATGTGCTGCCGACGGGGCGTGCGGCGCGGTATGCGTCTGCGTTGTCGCCGCTGTCCTTCATGAAGCGCACCAGTCTGATTGGCGCTGACGCTGCGGGGCTTGCCGCGATCGGGCCGATCGCTGCGCGTTTGGCGGATGCGGAAGGCCTGCCGGCGCATGCCTTGTCGGTGCGCATTCGCAGTGGCGCGGCGTCATGAGTCAAAAACTGGTCGATATCCGCCTGGATGAAGCGTCACTGCCGGCCGCCAGCGCCGACGCGGACCATGATCGCCGTGTCGCGGTGTTTGATCTGTTGGAACAAAATGTTTTCGCCGTCGATGGCCATGAAGGCGGGCCCTATGCGCTCGACATTTCGATTGTCGAACAGCGCCTGGTGTTCAAGGTGGCCGATGCCGCCGGTTTTGAGGTGCGTACGCTGATCCTGTCGCTGTCGACATTCCGCAAAACAATCCGAGATTATTTCGCGATCTGCGACAGCTATTATGATGCCATCCGTACTGCCGCACCCGACCGTATCGAGGCAATCGATATGGCGCGGCGCGGCTTGCATAATGAGGGGTCTGAACTGCTGGTGGAGCGCCTCGCGGGGAAAGTGCGCATTGATCATGACACGGCGCGGCGTCTGTTCACGCTGATTTGCACGCTGCATTCACGGACATGAGCGCGGATGGAGCCGGGCGCTTTTCCCCAGGCGGTGCTGTTTGTCTGCAACTTCAATGCGATTCGTTCGCCGATGGCGCAAGGACTGATGACGCGCCGGTTTGCGAAAGTCGTTTGGGTTGAAAGCTGCGGCGTGCGCAGCGGCGCAGAGCGGGATCCCTTCATGGTGGCGGTCATGGATGAGGTGGGCGTGGATATGTCGCGCCATCGCAGCCGCACATTCGCCGATCTTGATGACGCCAATTTCGATCTGATCGTTACCTTGTCGCCGGAAGCGCATCACCGCGCGCTGGAATTCACGCGCTCTCTCGCGATCGCGGTAGAATATTGGCCGACGCTGGATCCCTCGCAGGCCGGCGGCTCGCGCGAGCAACGCCTGGACGAGTATCGCGCCTGCCGGTCTTTGCTCGATGGGCGGATCGCTGCGCGGTTTCAGCGGGCCCCCATGGGTTGACGCTATTTCGGCTTGGTTTCCAGGGCCAAGGCATGCAGAACGCCGCCCATTTTGCCCTTCAAGGCGGCATAAACGGCCTGATGCTGGGCCACACGACTTTTCCCGGTGAAGGCGGCCGAGGCGATCACCGCCTTGTAGTGATCGCCATCGCCGGCCAGATCGATGATTTCAATGTCGGCGTCAGGGAAGGCGTCGCGCAAATGCTGTTCGATATCGTCGGCGCGCATGGGCATGGGAACACTCCTGCAATGTCGCACTACTCAATCCTAAAGTCGGTCGGTTTCCAATCGAAAGTGGGATATTGCGGGTTCATCTCCGCAAGTGTTCCGTGCACGATCGTCGCGATGATCGCATTGCGCCGCCACTTCTTGTCGGCTGGCACAATCCGCCACGGGGCATGCAGCGTGGAGCAGCGCGCCAGCATGGTTTCATAAGCGGCCTGAAATTGGGACCACAATCTGCGGTCATCGAGATCGGACGCGTTCCACTTCCAGCGTTTGGCTGGATCCTCAAGCCGGTCCTGCAGGCGTTTTTTCTGTTCGTCCTTTGATATGTGCAACATGAATTTCAGGATCGTCACGCCGTTCTCGGCGAGGTGCTTTTCAAACGCATTGATCTGATCGTAGCGCTGTTCGATTGCCGCCGCCGGCGCCAGATGGCGCACCTTCACCACCAGCACATCTTCATAATGGCTGCGGTTGAAAATCCCGATCGTGCCGCGGCGCGGAACGGCGCGATGCACCCGCCACAGATAGTCGTGTTGCAACTCCTCTTCGCTGGGTTTTCCAAACGGGGTCACGGTGACGCCAAGCGGGCCGGTATCGTTGAACACGCCGCGCACTGTGCCGTCCTTGCCGGAGGTGTCCATGCCCTGCAGCACCACCAGCAGTGCGCGTTTTCCTTCCGCATACAGACGATCCTGCAGCACATTGATCATATGGGCGGTGTCTTTGATGCAGGCTTCCGCCTTGTCCTTATCGGGGAACAGGGCGTTGCTTTCGGGATCAGTCTTGGCAAGCACGGGCTTGGCGCCGGGGTCGATCCGGATGGCGTCGTCGATTTTTTTCCAGTCGGCTTGGGTCATGGTGCAAGTGTGCGCGAAAGAGGCGTTGCGATGCAACAGGACAAGATGGATCAGATGGGCGGCGAACCTATCTTGCGGCTTGGCGGCGATGATGATGAAGAGCGCGGCGGCCAGGACCGCAGCGCCCAGCGCCGCGCGATCGCCGGATTGCGGCCTGCATCCAAGCCTGCCTTGGAGATGCGCGCACGGTGCTGAAGGCATGCGCGGGCACGGGCAATGACGAACCGACCGACCGCACCGGCGGTGTGTTGGCGCCGTCTGCCAGCCTGCGCGCGCAACGCCCGCTCGCGCATGGTCCAACCGGAGATCGCCTTTGGTCGACAAAAAAACGCGCAATTGCAATCTTGGGCATTCCGATCCTGGTCCATCGGTTCGGAAATGGCCCTGGGCGCAGTCCCTTGCGTGATGGGCCCCTTGCGTGATTGGCCCCTTGCGTGATTGGCGTTCCCGAGCGCTTGCCCCTTGAGGACGCCCGTTTCGACGCGGTGATGTCGGATTTGCGGTGTCATCAAGGGCTGGACACGCCGATGGGTTGTTCAAAATTGCGCCGCGTCGCGCGGGATCGCGTTGTGCGGTTCACCGTCGCTCCCGAAGCGATGACGACGCTGTGGTTGTCCAATCGCATGGCCGAGATGATGGCGCGGAGGCCTCACGGTTTTTGCCGATCGCAGGGATGGCGGCGCTGTTGGGCGGCGATCTTGAGGTGCGCTTTTTCCCCGTTCCGCGCGATTGGCGCACGATCCTGCCGGCGGCGCCGGGGACGCGCATGATGGTCATCAGCGCAGCGCGACAGATTTCGATGGCGCCCTGCGTCGACGGATTGCGCGGCCGTGATATCGCAGTGATATCAAAGAAAAAGCATCCATCAAAAAGCCCCGCGCCGATGCACGGGGCTTTCTGGGTTTGGCAATCGTACAGCCGTTATGACGCGTAATATTCGACGACGAGGTTTGGCTCCATCTGCACCGGATAGGGCACATCGCCCAACAGCGGCACGCGAACGAATTTGGCGGTCATCGCTTTCGGATCGAGTTCGATATAATCTGGCACGTCGCGTTCACCGGAGGCCTGCGCCTCCAGCACGAGCGCCATCGAGCGGGCCTTTTCGCGCACTTCGATCACATCGCCGGCTTTTACCACATAAGACGGGATATTCACCCTGCGGCCGTTCACTTTAATATGGCCATGGTTCACGAACTGGCGGGCGGCCCACACGGTGGGGACAAATTTCGCGCGATACACGAACGCGTCCAGGCGGCTTTCCAGCAGCCCCACCAGGTTTTCCGCGGTATTGCCTTTACGGCGCGACGCCTCAGCGTAGATCTTGCGGAACTGCTTTTCGGAGATGTTGCCGTAATAAAGGCGAAGCTTTTGCTTGGCGATCAGCTGCAGGCCGAAATCGCTCATCTTGCCTTTGCGGCGCTGGCCATGCTGGCCGGGGCCGTAGGAGCGCTTATTGACGGGCGATTTCGGGCGGCCCCAAAGGTTTTGGCCAAATCGACGGTCGGCCTTGTATTTGGCCCCATGACGCTTAGACATGCGTCTTCACTCACTTTTCATGAGGGGGCCCGGCGCGGTCACCATGATCGCGCGACTAGCCTGGCGGTTCACCCCTCGCCCAGCATTCCAGCATAGCGCCGGAGGGGTCGCTGTATGGCGGAGGGGTGCGGCCGCGTCAAGGCCTGCAAGGCCGCTTAAATCGGCATCCGCAGGATTTCCTGATACGCCTGGATGACCTGATCGCGCACCGCAATCACGGTTTCCAGCTGCGTTTCCGCCGCGGCGATCGCGGTCACCACATCGACAATGTCGGCGCGGCCGGAGGCCGCCGTCATCGCCTGTGTTTCCGCCGTCCGCGCTGCGCCCGCGGTGTCGCGCACGGCCTGCTGCAGCATGGCGCCGAAGTCGAGGCCATCATCACCAGCGCCAGCACCGCCCGCCCCGCCAAGACGCGCAGCGCTTTGATAGGCGCGCACGCCGCTTAAAGGATCAGCCATCATTTACCCCCTTGGGCCACTCATGCATGACATTCACTGCGCTTGCGCGTTTGGCTGACGCGGCGCGCGTCAGGTCGCTTGCCCAGGCGCAAGCCTTGCCTGCGCGTCCTTCCTTTTCTGTCTTGGCCATTTGCACGTCCTTGCGCTGAATTGAATGGCTGAAGTGAATGATTATGTGGCCTGGCGCGCTTCCTTGCTGCGTGAAGACCGGTCGGCCGCTCGGGAGAGGCGCGCCAGGATTTGCCATTAACCAGGATTTTCCAGTATTCGAATGGAAGGCGCCAGATCCCAGGCCGCCGGCGCAGGCCCGGCTTGGGGGCGCCTTAGCGGCGCAGAAGATCAAGCGTGCGCGTCGTCAAGGCGCGCGCGGCTTCAACCATATTGAGATTGGCCTCATAGGCGCGACTGGCTTCCCGCAGATCCATCATTTCAACCAGCGTGTCGACATTGGGCATTTTTACATAACCGTCCGCATCGGCTGCAGGATGGCTTGGATTGAATTGCACGCGAAATTGCCCGGGATCGTCAAAGGCGCCCTTGATGCGCACGCCCATGCCGCCGCCTTCCACCGGTTTGGTTTCGAAAATCGGCACACGTCGACGGTAGGGATCGCCGCCCGGCTCGGTCGCGGTGACAGAGGCATTGGCGATGTTTTCTGCCGCCAAGCGCATGCGCATGGTCTGCGCGCGCATGCCGGATGCGGAGGTCTGCATCACTGAAGACAGATCGCTCATCAAGAACTCCCTGAAAAATCTAACGTCCAGGCGGGCGGGCCGCCATCCGCACAAGCTGCAAGCCCTTCTGGTACAGCGCCAAACTCGATTCGTACTGCATGCGTGTTTCGGCTGCGCGCATGGTTTGTTCTTCAAGCACCACCGCATTGCCATCGAGCGTTGTTTCGCTGTCGGGACGGCTGACGGTGCGGACCACTGCATTCACGCCGCCGCCGGGTGGCATGTGGCCTTCGTGTGTGCGCGCCATCGGCAACCGCCCTGATACGCTGCGTTGCGCCGCGCGCGCGACCGCCTCTTCAAAGCGCTTCACATCCACATCGCGCGGCACAAATCCGGGCGTGCTGGCGTTGGCGATGTTTTCGGCAATGCGCGCCTGGCGCCCACCGAGATGGTCGAGCCGCGCGCGCAGCATTGCGAAATAGGGAGAATCGTTGAGGTTCACCCCTGCAGAAAATGCCGAGCCGGTTAAGGCGGGATTAATCCGGGGGCCGATTCAGCACGGATCGATTTACCTTTGATTAACCAGTGCAGCCGAGGCGTTAAGACGGGTAAACAATCTGGGCGTTAAGACGCTTGAACAAAGGGGTCCAGAATGGACGTCGTGGATTGGGCGCGGGCTTTGGCGGCGCTGATTGGCACCTTGGCGCTTTTGGGATTGCTGGCGGTGCTGGCGCGGCGGTTCAACATGATCCAGCCCTTGCGCGCCGGGGCTGATCGCCGCCTGGCTGTTGTGGAAACGCTGATGCTTGATCCCCGTCGCAAGCTGGTGATCGTGCGTGATGGCGGTCGGGAGCATTTGTTGTTGTTGTCGCCGTTTGGCGATGCGCGCATCGATTCGCGAACAGCGCCGCTTCTGGCCGTCGAAGAAACGCCGCCCGAAGCACCCATCGCGCCCCGACCAGAAGCGGTGACGCCATGATCCGCAGTATCGGCTTTATCGCGGTTACTTTGATCGCGTGTGCAGCGTGGAGTGTCGGTGCGGGGGATGCCTTGGCGCAAGCCTCAAACCCTGCAATCAATATCGATCTCGGCACCGGCGCGGGATTGACCGAGCGCGTGATGCAGTTGGTGGCGCTGGTCACAGTGTTATCGATCGCGCCGGCGATCCTCATCATGACGACATGCTTCATCCGCATCGTCGTTGTTTTGTCGTTGCTGCGCACAGCGATTGGGTTGCAGCAGGCGCCGCCGAACACGGTGATCGTGTCCTTGGCGCTGTTTCTCACCTTTTTCGTGATGCAGCCGACCTGGAATGCGGCCTATCAGGCCGGCATCCGTCCTGCCATGAGCAACGAAATGTCATTGGAGGAGGCCTTTCCACGCATCGAGGAGCCGGTGAAGCAATTCATGCTGGCGCAAACGCGTGACGATGACCTGGCGCTGTTTCTCGATCTCGCGCGGTTGGAACAACGCCCGCAACAAGCCATGGATACGCCGCTGCATGTGGTGATCCCGGCCTTCATGGTGTCGGAGTTGCGGCGCGCATTTGAAATCGGCTTCATGATTTTCGTGCCGTTTTTGATCATCGATCTTGTGGTGTCGTCGCTGCTCATGAGCATGGGCATGATGATGGTGCCGCCGGTGACCATCAGCCTGCCATTCAAATTGATCTTTTTTGTCCTGGTGGATGGCTGGCGCCTGATTTCCGGGTCTCTGGTGCAGAGTTTCAACGCCGTGCCATCGGGATAAGGCGGCCTCATGCCGCCAAGGCGCGCGCCTCGGCGAGATCCACCGACACGATTTGCGAAGCGCCGGCCACTGGCATTGTGACGCCAAACAATCGATCCATCCGGGCCATCGTGATTGGATTGTGCGTAATCACCAGGAAGCGCGTTTGGGTCATTTCGCGCATACGCTCCAGCATCCGGCAAAAGCGTTCGACATTGGCGTCGTCCAGCGGCGCATCCACCTCATCCAGAACACATAAGGGCGCGGGATTGGCGAGAAAGACTGCAAAGATCAAAGCGGTGGCGGTGAGCGCCTGTTCGCCGCCGGACATCAAGGACAAAGCGGTCAATCGCTTGCCTGGCGGTGAGGCGTAAATCTCCAGTCCGCACGCCAGTGGATCATCATTGTCGGTCAAAGCGAGGCGCGCTTCGCCGCCTTCAAAAAGCGCCTGAAACAGCGCGGCAAAGTGCGCATTGATGGTGACGAACGCGGCCTCCAGGCGTGTGCGTGCTTCGGCATTGATCCGCCCGATGCCGCTGCGCAATTTGTGCACGGCGCTTGCGACATCGTCGCGTTCGCGGCTGAGCGTTGCGAGGCGCTCCTCGATCTCCTGCAATTCTTCATCGGCACGCAGATTAACGGGGCCTGCCGCATCGCGTTCTGCGCGCATGCGATCAAGTTTGCGCTCAATATCGGAGATGGCGCCGCGCGCCAGGGCGCTGTCCATGATGGCGCCGGCGGCGGCGTGCAACTGATCATCGCCCAGGCCCAAAGCATCGGCTGTGGCGGCGATCAGATCGCGGACCCTTTCGTGCGCGGCGTCCGCCAAAGCGGCAGCGCCAATGCGCGTTTCCCGCAGGGATTGGGCCGTCTTTTGTGCGTCGCGCAGCATGGCGGCGGCCTCGCGCAAGGCGCGATCGTGGACAGCCATGGCGTCCCGAGCGTGGGACAGGCGCGCGGATGCGGCAAGCACGGCTTCGCGTGCTTCGGCAGCGGCGGTTTGCAGGGTTATTGGCAGCGCCTCGCGCGCTGCAATCTGTTCAGCGGTGGCGGTGATGTCCGCGTGGAACTCGCTGATGCGCTGTGCGGCGTCATCGCTGCGTCGAAGCCAGTCCGTGCGGTCCTTGGCGATCGCCGCGCGGCGACCGACGCGCGCGGCGTGGGCCCGTTCCGCCAGCAGTGCAATGGATCGCGCCTGCGCGGCCTGCGCGCGTGCGCGATCGGCGTCGGCTTGGGCTTGTGTCTGCGCGGCGGGATCAGGCGCGCGGCTGGCGCGTGCATGGGCTTCTGCTTCATCCAAGGCGGCTTTCGCGGTTTGGGCGGCGGCGGACAGGGCGTGCGCCTGTGCGGTTTTCGCCGCGGCTGCGGCACGATCGCGCTCGCCGGCGGTGCGCGCTTTGGCCAGTGCGGAGCGGGCTTCGTCTGTGCGCAGGCGTGCGTTTTTCAATGCGGCGTCCCGCTCGCTCAGGCGCGCGCGCGCGTCTTTCAAGGTGGCTGCGGCGGCGTCCGCGATGGCGCGACGCTCGCTCTCGTGGGCGCGCAATGCCGGGAGTTTTTCGCGCATGGCGGCGGCGGCGTTGCGCCGTTCCAGCATCAAGCGCGCGGCTTGCGATGCATCGGCGCTGCGCGTCAATCCATCCCAATCCCACAGGGCGCCCGTGCGATCAACAAGGCGCGCACCCGCAGGAAGCAAAGCCAAGAGCGCTGCAGCATCCGCGCCGCCTTCAACAAGGCCCGTCCATTGCACGCGTAGCAGCAAGGCGTCCGGGGCGGTCACATGATCGGCAAGGCGGGTGACGGATGCGGGCCATTCCGGCGGTGTGCGCGGTCGTGCCTGCGTCCAGTGTGATCCCGCATCAGCATGCACAGCGGCAGCGGCCGCGGCTTCAAAGCCTGCAGCCGCTGTGACCGCATCCAGCAAAGGATCGCGCGCTTGATTCAAACGCGCTTCAAGGGCGGCCAAATCTGCGGTCGCCGCAGACGCCGCGGCGGCGGCTTGGCGCGCATCATGCGCCGCCGCCTCCGCCGCCATGTTCGCCGCTTCGACGGCGCTGCGCGCATGCGATTGTTCGGTTTGTGCTGTTGCATAGGCGATGTCTGCAAGCCGCGCGGCCTCCTCGACGGGCGTCAGATCCAGCAGGGCGTCGTGCAGGGATTGTGCTTCGATGGCGGCTGTTTTTGCGTGCGCGCTCACCGCTTCCCAGTGGGCGCGGGCCGAGGCGAAAGCGCGTTGGACCGCCTTGTGGCGGCTGTCGTCTTCCAGAAAGCGCGCGGCCGCCTCGCGCCAGGCGGCGTCTGCGTTGCGCGCATGGTCTTCGGCGTGCTCTGCGCGTGCCTGCAATTGCGTGCGGGTGTCGGCGTCGTCTTCTGCGGCGAGTTGCGCGGCCTCTTGCGCCAAAGCAGCAAGGCTTGCTTCTGCGTCGGCGCGGCGGTGTGTTTCGCGCTCCAGTTCGGCATGCAGGCGGCGATGCTGGGCGTCAAGTCGCTCACGGTCTGCGCGCGCTGTTTCGATTTCACGCGCGATCACCGCGGCGTCACTGTCGGCGCGCCGCACCAGCGCCTCGGCGATGGCTTCTTCTTCCTTCACGCCGGGCCATGCGGCTTCAGCGGCTTCCAGCGCGCGCGCCGCCATGCCTTCCGCCGCCATCGCATCCGCTTCCTCGCGCCATAAGGCTGCGACGGCTGTGGCGCGCTCTTGCGCGTGGGTGCGGGCGTCCTCGATGCGCCGCGCGTGCAGCAGCGCCTCGATTTTGCGCATCTCCAGCGTCAGCCCTTTGATCCGTGCAGCCTGGCGCGCCTGCCGCCGCAACGCTTGGACCTGGGCATCGATTTCGACGGCGACTTCATCGAGCCGCTCAAGATTGACCAGCGCGGCGCTCAACTTCAAATCCGCTTCATGCCTGCGCGCATGCAATCCGGAAATGCCGGCGGCTTCTTCCAAGACCCGGCGGCGGTTTTCCGGTTTCGCGGCGATCAATTCGCTCACTTGGCCTTGCCGCACCAAGGCGGGGGAATTGGCGCCGGTAGAGGCGTCGGCAAACAACAATTGCACATCTTTGGCGCGTGCTTCGCGGCCATTGATCTTGTAGCTGGAGCCCATGTCGCGGCGAATCCGCCGCGTGACTTCGCATGTTTCGCCCGCGGGCGTCTGCAGCAGCAATGTCACTTCGGCGCTTTCGCGCGCGGGTTTGGCGGCGCTGCCCGAGAAGATCACCGAGTCCATGTCGTCAGCGCGCAGGGCGCGTGCGCTGGCGGCGCCCATCGCCCAGCGCACGGCTTCCAGCACATTGGATTTGCCACAGCCATTCGGTCCGACAATACCCGTGAGTCCCGCTTCAATCGGCGTTGAGACGGGGTCCACAAAGGACTTGAAGCCTGCAATGCGCAAACCGGTGATGATCACCGCGCCGGTCTCCTCAGCGTGACGACGCCTGCATGCATCGCCTCGCCGAAAATGTGGCGATCACGCATGGCGGGTGCAAGCCTGCGCTTTGGCTGCGCGAACGGGCATGGTTAGCGCCCGCGATGTGCCGCTCAATTGGCGAGTTTCGCGTCGATCAGCGGCTTGAGCCCGTCAAACGTATTGGGCGTCACCACCTGGCCATCGATGATGAAGGTCGGGGTGCGTTCGACGCGGAAGTCTTCGACGCCTTTTTTCTCGACCGCGGCGATGCGATCGCGTTCGGCCTGGTTGCGGATGCAGGCCTGAAACTGATCGGCCGACATGCCGCCGGTTTGCGCCATCTGTTGCAGATGCGCCTGCGCCTGGCCTTGTTCTGACGCTTGGCCGGTGGCCTGGAATTGCGCAAACATCGAAGAGATGATGCGGTAATAGGAATCGGCGTCGCGGCTCATGCACCGCGCCAGCATGAATTGCGCCGTCGCCACCGGCGGGCTGTATCCGGCATTCGGGAATTCGCGCAGGATATAGCGAACTTTGCCGGTATCGATATAGTCGGCCTTCAGGCGCGGAAAGTCTCGGGTGTGGAAGGCGGCGCAGGCCGCGCAGGTGAGCGAGGCATATTCGATCACGGTTACGCGCGCGTCCGCCGATCCAAGAACCATGTCGCCGCCCGCCGCGCTCGCGGGGGAGGACCCGCCGCCGCACCCGGCGATCAACAATCCTGCGGCCGCGACCGCCATCGCTGCGAAAGTCCGACGCGTCCGGGCCATGCTGCTTACTCCTTGAGTCCCTAGGCCTTTGATGCCTGCATGGTCGCCTCATAGCGGTTTGGTCGGGCCGGGAAAAGCGGCGCAGCGCAGCCGGCAGGCGCATCCCGCCGGCGGCGCGCGCCTAACGCCCGCGCGCTCCGCCAACCGCGCGGCCAAGCCGCAGCAGCGCCGCCTTCAAGCGATCATCCTCGATTGCCGCCAGCGCCGTTTTCAAGGCCTTTTCTGCATCCGCGCTCAAAGGCTGGGCGAGGGGGCGGATATTG
>JBIKVO010000470.1:0-2572 GCA_044356795.1 Caulobacterales bacterium | reverse complement strand
ATTTGACGGCTGCGGCCACAGCCGTTGGGCGCACGGTGCAATGCGCAACGCTGGCGGTGGCGCAGGATCGCCGGCGCCCTGACGGCAAAAGCGTCACGATGCCTGTGATCGTGGTTCGCCCGGCGCAAGCTGGCGCTGAAAAAACGCCGATGATGTATCTGCATGGCGGGCCGGGCGGATCCGTGACGCCGGCCGTGGCGCGATTGATCCAAAGCCCCACCGCACGCGACGTGTTTCCAAATGATCGTGCGGTCGTGTTTTTTGACCAGCGCGGGGCGGGTGGATCTTCCCCGCGCCTCGATTGCGGGGAGCTGTCGCTGACGGATGCCGGCATCGCCAATGATGCCGATCTGACTGCATTTGGCCAATGCGTGCAGCGCTTGGCGGCAGAGGGCGTCGATTTTGCGTTCTACAATGCGAAGGTGATCGCTGATGATGTTCAGGATCTGGCGGCTGCGTTGAAGATGCCGTCGTTTGATCTGTTCGGCGTCTCTTATGGGACGCGGATTGCGTTGGCGGTGGCGCAATATCGCCCGCAGGGCGTGCGGGCGATGATACTGGATTCGCCCTATCCGCCTGAAGCAAAGGGCACCGAAGAATTGCCGCGCATCACGGCCGAGCAAACCCGCCATCTGCTGCGCACAAGCCCGGGACTTGCCGATCGGTTTGCAGCACGCCTTGCCGCCTGGGAGCGCACGCCGCCCCCTGGCGTCACGGTGGATGATGTCGGGCAATATCTCGTTGATCTGTTGTACAGCGCCAGCGGCGTTGCAAATTTCAAAATGCATGTCACGGCTTTGGTCGATGGCGATCTGCGATTGATCCAGGAATTCATCGCGGGTCGCAGCGGCTATGATGAAGCGCAAAATATCGCGCACTTTTGCAAGGAAGAATTACCTTTCGAAAGCGTGGAGAAAATGCGGGCCTCCGCCGCGGCCGACCCCATTGCGCGGGCCGTGGCCGCGCCGGCTGCGCGCTATTTCAAGGCGTGCGACAGCATGATCGTTGGTGCGCCGGAGCCGATGGAAATCAAGCCCTATACCGGCGCGATCCCCGCATTGTTTCTCGTGGCCGGCATCGATCCCGGCTGCGCATTGTCGTTCAATGAGCCGGCGGCGAATGCCATGCCGAATGCGCAGCTGGTGGCGTTTATGGCGCGCACACACGGTGTAACGCGCTTAAGCCCGTGCGCGCGGTCCATGATGCAAGCGTTTCTGGCGGATCCGATGAAGCCGCTTGATCGCGATTGCCTGAAGCAGGAGCCGCCGGCATTGTGATGCGCGGCGGCGCAGATGACCCCGTGCATCGCCGGCGCGGCGCTCGGTTTGGTGAAGCCTGGATCGTGTGATTCGCCTGTGGCGAACACAGAATGACGGCTGGGATGTCGGCAACACATATGGCGTCGGGCTTGGGACTCCAGCGGGTGGAAATTCAGGCAGATTGAGGAGCAGCGCCAGGTCACGTCGAGCCGGCTACACACGATCGGCGCGATGGGTGATGTGATCGCGGTGCACGCGAACGCAACGCGGTTTTCAGGCTTGCCGCGATGCGCGTGATCGGTGAGTGCGCGTTTATCGCGCACGATCATGCCCATCTTGCGTCAGCCATAAAGCTTCGCTCTGTAACGCTTTTGGCCGGGTCGGCGTGCAGCCATGCGATCGGGATGCACGCCCGCCGCCCTCATCATACACAATGTGCCGTGATGAAGCATCGCAAACATCTGGTGATGGTTTGCGGCGACGGTGACGCGGTAGAGCGCGATGCGCATGCAAAACAGATCGCGTTCGAGTTTTTCAGGCCCGCAAGGCGCCCGCTGCGACGATAACGTCACAGCGCCTTCAAGACGCGCGCCAGCGGCGGCAAAAGGGGGCAGGCCATGCATGGCGCGCATCATGCGGGCGCGGCGACCTCGGTCGGATGGATGTGCGATTTTGCTTTTGGATCGTGCCGCTGACGGCTCTCCCCGGCGGTCAGCGAAACGGGCGGCTTTGACAAGCGGCTGAGCACATTCTCGCTCGGGCGACCTCTGTGAAAGTCTCTCTGCGGTTTAAAGGCAAGGTCCGATCCGATGGAAACGGATCGCAATGCCCACACGGATGATTGAGCGCGTGTGTGATGATCAACCGGTTTCCACATGATCGGCAAACGCGCTGGCATCGAGATTTGCCTTTCTCAGGACAAGCGCTGGCCCTTGTCCTGGTCGAAAACCCGTGATGGCCCCGGGTCCCGGGTCTTGCGCCGCGCGCCCGAAAATGGGAGCTTCCTCAAGCGATCGCGCTTCCCAGACGTCTCCTCAAGGGACAGGGGCGGGCAAGCAGGCTGCTGCGGGTGTCTTCTGTCTGATCCATGCCAGTTTTGCCTGAACGCACCCTCACGCGGCCCTGCACGCCATCCTCTCGGAGGCGGTCCATCCGGGAGATTGATCGACGACCCCGTGGCGTCCTCCGGGAGAAGAGCCGATTGCCTCAAATTCAAAAGCCTGCGCACCTGTTCTGAGCGGCCGGGCTGGCTGTACGCTGCCCGAACGTGGGCTAAGCTGCTTCAGCGGCGCGTACAAAACTGTCGATCACTT
>JBIKVO010000333.1:0-3890 GCA_044356795.1 Caulobacterales bacterium | reverse complement strand
TTCCGCTCACGGAGGCGTTTCACAATGCGATGCTGGCGGGCGCCGCCAGCCGGTCGATGGTGCCGCATGTGTCCGGGCTTGGGTTGGCTTTGGGCAACGCCGCCACCGTTCTGATCCTGATTGTTTCGCTGGTGTTTTTCGCGCTGCCGGGGGCTGTTGACTGGCCGTTCATCCCGGCTGAGCCGGCGTTCGGGCTTGATCCAGCCGCGCATGAACCGTCGCGTATTGTGGCGGTGATCTGCGCGATTTGGCTGGTGCTGTTTTCGATCCCGCTCTTTCTGTTCACTGCCGACACCGAACGCAATGTCGGTTGGGCGCGTGCGATCGGGCAGGGGCTTGCCGGCGTGCGCGGCACGCTGCGCAAGCTCAAAACGATGCCCAATGTACGCAACTTTCTCATTGCGCGGATGATCTATGTCGACGGCAAAACCGCGATGATCGTGCTCGGGGGCGTTTATGTCGCCGGCGTGATGGGGTGGGGCGCTGTCGAGATGATCATTTACGGCATCGTGCTGTCGATTTTGGCGGTGGCGGGCGGAGTGCTTGGCGGGCTGCTGGATGCGCGCCTCGGCGCCAAACGCGCGATCCAGATCGAGATCGCCGCCTGCCTTATCGGGTTGTTGCTGATGGTGTCGATTGCGCCCGGCCAGATCTTTTTTATGCCCGCCTCGATCGCCCCGCTGTGGGACGCGCCCTTTTTCCGCACCGGGCCGGAGTTGTTGATGCTGGCCGCCGTAGGCTTGGTCGCGGTGGCGATCACGGCAGCCTACGCATCTTCGCGCACAATGATGACGCAACTATCCCCGCCGGAAATGGTGGGCGAATTATTCGGGCTTTACGCGCTGGCTGGCGCCGCGACCGCGTGGCTGGGCCCGCTTTTGGTTTCAACCGCCACCAGTTGGACGCAAAGCCAGCAGATCGGGTTTGGATCTCTGGCGATTTTGTTGATCGGCGGCCTTAGTATTCTTGCGTGGGTGCGTCCTCCTTCGGATGCATCCACGCAAAGAGCGGCCTGAGCGGCGCCACCCACAAGACGCCCGCAATCGCGTAAAAGGCCATCGCAGCCCAAGGCCAGGCGTGCAGCTGCTCGCCGATCGCGGCTGCCCCGCCAATATAGACCACCAGAAAAGCGATGATGGCGGCTGCGCCGAGGGCCTTGCGCGTACTGGCGTTCATCTGTCATGCGCTCCGCGAGACAGGCTGCGGCGGTCGGCCGCGCTGTCGATCCGATGGTGCGCGTTATCTGGCGATGCGCGGCCAGGAGGCAAGAGATGGCAGGGCGGAAGACAGAGCAAGATCGGGACATGCGCGCCGCCGCCGTCGGAGTATGGCTTCTGATTGTGTGCGCGTTTGTCTATGTCATGGTGTTGGTGGGCGGCGCCACGCGATTGACCGATTCCGGCCTGTCGATCACCGAATGGAACTTCGTGAAGGGCGTTTGGCCACCGATGACCGACCTGGCCTGGGCAGAAGAATTCGCCCTCTATCGCCAGACGCCCGAATATAACGGCCAGAATGCCGGCATGACACTGGCCGATTTCCAATACATCTATTGGTGGGAATGGGGGCACCGCTTTCTGGGCAAAGTGATCGGCGTCGTGTTTGCAGTTCCGTTCTTTGTGTTTTGGGCGACGGGCAGGCTGTACGGCCGGTTTTGGCCGGTGCTGGCGCTGTTTGCGTTGGGCGGCCTGCAGGGGGTGCTGGGCTGGTGGATGGTGGCGGGGGGGCTCGATCGGCTGGATGTGCCCAGCTATCGGCTGGCGACGCATCTGGGCATGGCGTTCATCATCCTGGCGGTGGGCTTGTGGTTGGCTTTGGACGCGTTGGACCGGCGCACACCAAAGCAAGCCAAAACCCGCGCGGGAACCACCCTGCAGGGTGTGTTTACCGGGCTTTTGTTTGTGCAGATTGTGGCCGGGGCGCTGGTGGCCGGGATCGATGCGGGCCGGCGTTACGGCGATTGGCCGACGATCGGCGGGGAATGGTTCCCCAGCGGCTATTTCGAGCACAGTCCCTGGTGGCGTAATTTGTTCGAAAGTCATGCCGCCGCCCAGTTCAACCACCGCACGCTGGGCTATGTCTTGGCCCTGTTGGGGGCTGTGCTGCTGTGGCGAGCGCTGCGACATGGCGGGCTGCCGGCGCGATGGGCAGTGGCCACAGGCGTCATGATGGCGCTGCAGATTGGGCTGGGGATTGTCACGGTGATGGCGGCGGCCCCCTTGGGGCTAAGCCTTGCACATCAGGCGCTGGCGGCTGCGCTTTGGGTGTCGGCGGTGGGCTGGATGCGGGCGGTGCACCGGATGCGGTATTCGGATACCGCGGCGGAATCCCTTGGGGCAGAAGCGCGCGCGCAGCTTGCTTGACAAGCGCGAGGCGCGTCTGTATCCGCCCGCCTTCCTGTGTCGCATCGGCCGCGGGGCCCTGTTGTCAGCGGGGAGTTCCCGCCGTCGGTTTCTAAGAGAGTTTCATGCTCACCACGGTCACACGCCCGGGCAAGCCCCCGGAAGCGGCCAAGTGGGTCGTCATCGACGCCGACGGCGCGGTGGTCGGCCGGCTCGCCAGCTATATCGCCAAGCGCCTGCGCGGCAAGCACCGCGCCGATTTTACGCCGCACGCCGACATGGGCGATTATGTGGTTGTAATCAACGCCGAGAAGGTGCGCCTCACGGGCCGCAAGTTGACCCAAAAGGTCTATTATCGCCATACTGGCCATCCCGGAGGCATCAAGGAGCGGGTCGCGGGCCAAGTGCTCGTCGGCAAGCATCCGGAGCGCGTGCTGGAAAAGGCCGTCGAGCGGATGATGCCCAAAGAAAGCCCGCTGGCGCGCAAGCAGCTCGCCAAGCTGCGCGTCTATCCCGGCGGCTCGCACCCGCATGAGGCCCAAACGCCCGAAACCGTCAACTTCAAGGCGATGAACGCCAAGAACTCCAGGATCGATTGATCATGTCGGACACTTATCAAGGCCTTGAGGGCTTGCGCGAAATTGGCGGCGTTCCCGGTCAGGCGGCGGCCCCATCAACGCCGGCGGTACTGCGTGACAAGAAGGTCGACAGCCTCGGTCGCGCCTATGGCACCGGCAAGCGCAAAAACGCCATCGCGCGCGTTTGGGTGAAGCCCGGCAAGGGCGCGATCATCATTAATGGCCGCGATCAGACGGTGTATTTTGCCCGTCCGGTGCTGCGCATGATGTTGGAGCAGCCGTTCAAAGTGACCGATCGGATCGGTCAGTATGATGTGATCTGTACAGTGACTGGCTCTGGCCTGTCGGGTCAGGCGGGGGCAGTGCGCCACGGCATCTCCAAGGCGCTTTCGGATTTCGAGCCTGAGTTGCGCTCGGCATTGAAGCGCGCCGGCTTCCTCACCCGCGACCCGCGCGTGGTCGAGCGCAAAAAGTACGGCAAGGCCAAGGCCCGTCGCAGCTTCCAGTTCTCGAAGCGCTAAACGCGTTGCATATCAAATGGAGAACGGGCGTTTCGGGCAGCCGAAGCGCCCGTTTTGTTTTGGGAGACATGCATTGGCAAAGACAGTCTTCATCGATGGCGAAGCCGGCACCACCGGTCTGCAAATCCGCGACCGGCTGGAAAAGCGCGCTGATCTTACACTTCTGTCGATTGGTCCCGACAAACGCAAAGACGCAGCCGCGCGCAAAGCGCTGCTGAACGCGGCTGATGTTGTGATCCTGTGCCTGCCAGATGAGGCCGCAAAGGAAGCCGTTACGCTGATCGAGAACGACAGCACCCGGGTGATCGACGCGTCGACAGCGTTTCGCGCAGCGCCGGACTGGGTCTATGGCTTTGCAGAACTGACCGCCGGCCAGCGCCAAGCGATTGCGCATGCCAAGCGCGTCTCCAATCCCGGCTGTTACCCCACTGGCTTCATTGCGTTAACCC
>JBIKVO010000332.1:0-3898 GCA_044356795.1 Caulobacterales bacterium | reverse complement strand
ATGGGATATTGTCCTGCGCGCTAATGTGGATTGATAAAGCGTGGCGAATGGCGTCGGCGATTTCTTGTGGATTGAAGGCCATCTCCGCGCCGCCGAATTCAAGCCTAACAGCGCCCTCTGGCATTGATGCATCGGCCTCGCACGAAAACGAAACGCCGGAAGCAAGGGGCTGCTCGCTTGCTTCTGATACAGTGAGCAACGCCTTGGCGATGGCGGGCGCGGCAAATAGTCGGGCACGGCCCGCATGGCGCAGTTCTTCCATTGCCGCAGCGATGAGAGCCTTTGCGTTTTCTTCGCCGAAGCGCGACAGCGCTGCACCGGCAATGGCGCTGCCCACATGAAACGCCAAAACGGCGCCGTGCGCCTTGATTGTCGCCATGCGATCGTCGATTTGCGACAGCATCGCGCGCAGATTTGCGGCGTTTTCCTTGAGGGCTTCGGCATGCAACTGTGCTGCACGCTGGGCCGCGTCATGGCGCCCATCTGCCACGCCCGCCGCGTACCCTTCGGCGCGAGCGGCCTCAAGGTCCGCTTCGGTGATGGGTGGTCGGGCCGGCGGTTTCTCATTGAGAACAGCCCCATCCGCCGAGAATGCGGTGTCAAAGAGGAATTTGCGCATGGGCTTGCTCAATAGATCATCTCGTCATCGCCGCCGCTTTCAGCGATGACGATCTCGCCGCTTTGGGCAAGCTCTTTTGCCGTCATGACAAGGCGAGACTGAGCGCCATCAACATCCTTCAAGCGCACCGGGCCAAGCGCGGCCATTTCTTCCCGCAGAAGTTTGGATGCACGCTCCGACATGCTGCTTATGAATTTTTCGCGCAACTCGTCAGAGGCGCCCTTGAGCGCCATTGCCAAATCTGCCTTGTCGGCAACGCGGGTGAGGGTTTGAAAGCCTGCTGAATCCAGTTTTTTCAGATCCTCAAACACAAACATCAATTGACGAATGCGGTCTGCGCTCTCGCGACTGCGCTGCTCCAGCG
Organism: Caulobacterales bacterium; assembly: GCA_044356795.1. GTDB lineage: Bacteria > Pseudomonadota > Alphaproteobacteria > Caulobacterales > Aquidulcibacteraceae > JBIKVO01. Next base: position 2,915 of record JBIKVO010000332.1, on the reverse strand, counting down.
CCGCCATGAACCGCTGTTCGGTCTGGCGATCAAAGCGGTTGAAGATCTCAGCCATCATTTCATGGCTGTCGCGTTTTGACTTACGGGCGAGATTTGACATGAATTCGGTGCGCAGCGTCACTTCAATCTTGTCGAGAATCTCGCGCTGCACAGGCTCCATGCGCAACATGCGTGCGATGCACTCGGTGGCGAAGTCATCCGGCAGTTCGCTTAAAACCCGCGCTGCGTGATCGGTTTTGATTTTTGACAGCACAACCGCCACGGTCTGTGGATATTCATTCTTCAGGTAGCTGGCAAGCACCGCTTCATTTACATTTCCCAGCTTGTCCCACATCGTGCGCCCGGCTGGGCCACGAATTTCCTCCATCACCGAGTCAACCTTTTCGGCAGGCAGAAACGATGAAAGCAGCCGGTAGGTCGCGTCATAATCGCCAATGACGGCGCCAGAGACGCTGAGATCCCGAATAAAGTCGACGACGACCCGCTCCACGAGTTCCGGCGATACTTTGCCCAGCGTGGACATCAACGCAGAAATCTCTTTGATTTCGCCTTCGTCGAGCGCAGCCCAGATGGGCGTTGCTTCGACGCCGAGGCTAAGCATCAAGATTGCTGCTTTCTCGGGGTCGCTCAGTTGGCGCGATGGGGAGGGGGTGCTCATGCTGCGCTCGCCCCAGCGTGCAACCAACTGCGCACGACGTGCGCCGCTTCAGCCGGGTTTTCAGACACGATCTGTTTCAAACGCGCCACCGTTGAAGCCGACAGTTTTGCGGACGCTTCCGCATCCATCATTGTCGCGTCGACCATGCCAGGCGGGGACGCCAGCGCCGGCACGCCGGCGCCGCCATCCGCCACCGCGGCTGCGGCTTCACCAGCCAGCGCTGGCGCACCAGACTGCGACGCAGTGGCGCTCACGGCAGGCTTCAACAGCGGCCGCACCACAAAGAAAAACAGGGCCAAAACCGCGATCAGGGCTGCGATGATTTCCGCGCCGCGCATGATGTCGGCGGGAGTGAAGTCAAGCAGGCCCGGCGCTGTCGCCTCGGTACCTTGCGCTTCTGCGCGGGCAAGGCGTACATTCACCACTTCAACGCGATCGCCGCGGCTTTCATCAAAGCCGACAGCCGAGCGCACAAGCGTGGCTATGCGATCGAGATCGGCTTGTTCACGCGGCGCCCATTGCGGCGCGGCGCCGTCAGGCCCGGGTGTTGTCACGCCATCGACCGCAACGGCAACCGAAAGTCGGCGGATTCGGCCGCCTTCAATGACTTCTGTGCGCGTGGTGCGCGAAATTTCGAAATTGGTTGTCTCTTCGGTGCGCGACGAGCTTGAAGCATTGTCGGGTCCATCGCCGCCATCGGCAGTTCCGTTGGGGACATTGCGACCCGCCGTTGCGGCGCCGCTGCGTTCGCGCTCTTGCGCGTTGGAACTTTCCTCTACAGTCGATACCGAGCGGGCAACGCGGCCTTCTGGATCAAAGGTTTCAGAATTCTGCGTCACACGGTTGAAGTCAATGTCGGCGTTGATTTCAACGCGTGCTCCGCCCGGGCCGACAATGCTCTCGACAATGCCGAGCACTTCACGCTTCAGGCGATCTTCCACTGCCGACTGGCGCTGATCAAGCTCTTCTGCCGCAACAAGACCGCCATCTTCGGACGCCGCCGCCAGGAGCTTGCCGCTCTCGTCGGCAATAGTGACGCGATTAACCGACATACCAGGCGCTGCGCTGGCGACAAGATTGCGAATTGCCCTGACTTGTCCGGCAGACAGCGCGTCATTCTTCAAGCGCACCACAATCGACGCAGATGGCTGTTGTTGCTCACGTTCAAACAGGCGTCGCTCCGGCAGAACGAGATGCACGCGGGCGCGCTCGACCTGATCAATCGAGGCGATGGTGCGCGCGAGCTCCCCTTCGAGCGCGCGCAATCTGGTGATGTTCTGCTGAAACTGTGTGGCCCCCAACGCATCCTGCTTATCGAAGATTTCGTAACCAACGGAGCCGCGGCTTGGCAAGCCTTCAGCCGACAGCATGATCCGCGCATCCAACACTTTCGACCGCGGAACGAAAATCGAGCTGCCATCACCCCGGAGTTCGAATGGGATATTGGCCTGCGTCAGCTGTTCGGTGATCTTTGCCTGCTCAGACAGCTCAATGTCGGAAAAGAGCAGGGCCCTGTCCTCGCCGCCGGCGCGCAGGCCCACAAGCAATAAAATCGCCGCCGCGATGGCGACAGCGCCGCCAATCAAGGCCATGCGCATCGGCCCGAGTTGCTTCAATCGTTCGAGAATGGGGGTCACGTCGCTCACCGGTTGCGCGCGGACGACGGGTAAAACAGCACCCGACGCACACCCGGCAGAATTTTCCCGGTGTCGGTGAACAGAGTGTAAATGTTGCGCAACTTGTTCCCCGACGGCCGGCAGCGGCACGCGACCTCGGGGGTTTGGGCGCGTACCGCGCCATCGTCGCCCGACCGATTATTTCGGCCAAGAAATGACGGCGCGACCATGGATCGACGCGGCAAAGAACGCAGGCGTTAGACGGACGCGCCGCGATAATGTTGGATGCGCGTCGTGCGAAGACCCTGCATCCCGTGCCGCTCAATCGAAGAGCGCCACGCTTCAAATTCCTCCGCCGACAGATTATAGCGGGCGCAGGCGTCTTCGATGGTCAAAAGACCACCGCGGACAGCGGCGACCACTTCAGCCTTGCGGCGGATAACCCAGCGCGTCGTGTTCGCGGGGGGAAGATCATCCAGGGTCAAAGGATTCCCGTCCGGGCCCATGACCACCCCATCCATTCGGCGTTGCTTGTGCATCTGCATCGCACCCAACTCCTTATTGCAGTGGAATTGGGTATAACGAAGGGACGTGAATTTGCGGTTTAGCACTGAGGTGAATCAGCACTGAAACCTTGTCTC
>JBIKVO010000331.1:0-3905 GCA_044356795.1 Caulobacterales bacterium | reverse complement strand
ACTTTTCCATTGCGGGCCTCATCGCCCATAACGCCGCCACCATGGCCGAAGCTCTGCTCCAACTCAACCGCTATGGCCGCCTCGTCGCCGATGTTGAAGGCGTGGGCGATGGGCCTCGGTTTGAGATCCGCTTGGAGCATGGCCAGCGCTGGATGCTTGATCGCCGGGCCAACCCCAATGCATTTCCAGAACTGACTGAATCAACCTGGTCGCGTTTCATTTGCTTTACCCGTCACGCCTTTCCGCATCTGACGTACGCGTTGGCGGCGCAAGTGACTCATCCTGCACCTGCCCACGCTGAAGCGTACGAACGTCTCTGGCAGGTGCCGGTTACATTCGCCGCTGGCCGCAACGCCATTCGGACAACTCTCGATTTCGACGACGCCATCGTTGCACCGGAAAATCGCTATGCGTTTGGGGTTTTAACCCAGCGGGGCGACGCGCTGCTCGAAGAGCTTCAACGCCAAAACACGCTGCGTGGCCAAGTGGAGGCCTTGATATTGCCGCGTCTGCATACCGGGACCGTCAGTGTCGAGCACATCGCGGCGCTCATGCAGACCAGCCGCCAAACCATCTATCGCGCGCTCAAGGCTGAAGGCGTGACTTTCGCCGAAGTTTTGGATGAATTGCGCCGCCGCATGGCGCTCCAGTATCTGGAGGGTCGCAGGGCGTCCGTGAATGAGACAGCTTATCTCGTTGGATTCTCGGACGCTTCAACTTTCTCCCGCGCCTTCAAGCGATGGACTGGATTCGCGCCAAGTCGAGCGTTGGATGTAGACATTGACTGGAAGAAACGCCCTTAACGCGGCTGAGAGCTTCAATCTGTCCAGGACAGTTTTCGGCAGGCGGGCGCGCTGATTACGCAGCTTGATCCGGCGCAAGGCCGTTGCAACCGCTCCGTGACTTATAACCGGCGGTAGCTTTGGGCCAATCGCTTCCAGACGGAGCCTACACCCCGCTGTTTGCTTGCCAGCTGATCCCGACCGGCGCCGGAGAAATTTGCCCTGATGTCCCCGTATCGGGTTGGGCGCCCAATGTCGACTCTGGGCGATATTGCCCCCTTTCCGCACCGCGCCATTCTCTCCGTCCAAATGTCCGCCCAGCCCATGCCCACCGCCCCGATCCACGCCGCGATCCGGGCAACGCGGGCGGCGTCGCGCAACGGCTGCGCCGTCTTCCGCTCCGCTTCAGCCGCTTTGGGTGCGCGCCACCGCCCGCGCCGCCGGTTGGGCTCGCGTCGCCGGGGCGGCGGGCATGGGCCTGCTTGAAAGCTTCGGATCCGGCGACGGGAGATCGTCGCCATGCATTCCGCGAAAACAGTTCCGCATCCATCATCCGAAGAGCGCCTCTCACCGGCCGAGCGGGTGACGCGCCAGATCAAGGCTGCGCTTGAGCGTGGCGTTCGGCCTTGGGTGAAGAGTTGGTCCGATTCAGTTGGCGCCAGTCCGGCGCTCATTCTGCCGCGCCGCGCGAACGGCATTCCGTATCGCGGCATAAACACCCTGGCCCTGTGGGCCGCCGCGGAGCAGTGCGGCTTTGCTTCGCCCTATTGGTTCACATTCAAGCAGGCCGTGCGACGTGATGTTGCATGTAAGGAGTGACCCATGGGTCCATGAGTAGTGTTCAACTCTGTCGCTACATCCCCCACGCGATGCCGGCAACGGCGTGGTGTGAAGCGGGGATGAAAGCCCAAGATGCAGGCCAACCAACGGCCCTGCAACGGGCGAAGCGAAGGTCGGATGGGCGAACGCGAGTGAACTCTCGTTGAAACGCGTCGTGATGAAATAAGGCCGCAATCGTTGGTTGACGCGGCCGAGCTGGGCACTGCGAACTGGGGTGAGCTTGGCCCCACCGCGAACACCGCGCCCCGGCGCAAGGAGAGCGCCCAAACCGACCGGATCTCCTTCATGCGGAACACGGAAACCCCGATGAGATCTGGCGTCAGCCAGTAGGCCGACCGCAAGGAAAGCTGAACGCTCAGCGGGAACAGGAAGACTCAAGAAGCGAATGCCGGCGGATCGAAAGATCAGGGAAATCCATAACCCGCCGGATACGGCCATGCCGAAGCTGAAAGGCTGCTGACGTGAGTCTGGTGAACTGCCCGAAGCCGATGTGATGATTGCCAACCGAGGGAAATGTTAGATGCAGACGACCTCTGCAAACGGAACCAAGGGACACGCCAACTGGAACGCCGTCAACTGGCGGCGAGTCAACCGGCGCGTTCGCAATCTGAGACAGCGAATCTTCCGGGCGTCCCGGGATAACGACCTCAAGCGGGTTCGTTCTCTACAGAAGCTTATGCTCCGAAGTTACGCCAACACGCTGAAAAGCGTGCGCCTCGTGACCCAGGAGAATAAGGGAAAGTACACTGCCGGCGTGGACCGCGTCATCGTCTCGACGACGACCGAACGCAACGCCCTGGTCAACATGCTTATGCTTGACCAGCCGTGGCGCGCCGCGCCGGTGCGAAGGGTGCATATTCCGAAGGCGAACGGCAAGTTACGCCCCCTGGGCATCCCGACAATTCGCGACCGCGCACTTCAAGCACGCGTCAAGAATGCGCTGGAGCCATTCTGGGAGGCTCGATTTGAGCCCTGCAGTTATGGCTTTCGGCCGGGTCGAGGATGCCACGACGCCATCGCCCGCATCTTTGGCGTCGCCGCGCCTCAGCGGAAGCGCAAATGGGTGCTCGATGCCGACATCAAAGGGGCGTTCGATAACATCGACCACGACTTCCTGATGCAGGCCATCGGCGAATTCCCTGCCAGGGAACTCATTCGCCAGTGGCTGAAAGCCGGAGTCGTAGAACGAGGGCTATACGAAGACACCGACAGCGGCACGCCGCAAGGCGGCGTCATCAGCCCGCTGCTCGCCAATATCGCGTTGCATGGCATGGAAGCTGCGGTCGGTGTGAAATACATCACCCGTGGCGACAATGTCGGTAAACGCGCCTTGATCAGATACGCAGATGACTTCGTTGTCTTCTGCGAAACCGAAGTCGACGCGCTGGCCGCCCGAACGGAGCTTTCTGGCTGGCTGGCGCTGCGTGGCCTTTCCCTCTCGGAGGAGAAGACACGGATCGTCCATCTTTCAGATGGCTTCGACTTTCTAGGTTTCAACGTCCGCCAATATCGGTCGCCCGATACACGGTGGGGGTTGAAACTTCTGATCAAACCGAGTCGGAAATCTGCGAAGTCGCTCAAAGCGCGGCTGAGCGGGGAATGGCGAAAGCTGTATGGCCAGAACATTACGGCCGTGCTCTATCACCTGAATCCGATCATCCGTGGCTGGAGCAATTACTTTCGCGGCGTTGTTTCAAAACGGCTCTTCGCCGCGCTTGATGCTTGGACCTTCGCAAAGGAACTGCATTGGGCGCGGCGGACGCATCCGCGAAAGCCGTTTTACTGGGTTAAGCGGAAATATTGGGGCAAGCTCCATCCCCAACGCGACGACAACTGGGTCTTCGGCGACGCCGAAGGCCAAGGCGGTCGTCTCGTCAAATTTGCGTGGACCCCGATTGTGCGACATGTCCTGGTCAAGGGCGCGGCGTCACCTGACGATCCGTCGCTCCAAGACTATTGGGCCTATCGCCGCTCGCGTCGTCATGCGGAACTCTCGGGTCCGCAGCGGGCGCTCGCCATCGCGCAGCATGGGCTCTGCCCTCACTGCGGCGAAAGCCTGCACAATGACGAAAACCTGCGTGTGCACTACGTCCAATCGCTTCGGCTGGGCGGCGCGCGTACAGGTCAAAATCAACGCCTCATGCACCACGACTGCCATCTCCAAGCTTTGGCTGCGGAGACGAGTGCACGGGAACGCAAGCAGTTTGCTTGAGCCGTGTGCGGGGACAACTCGCATGCACGGTTCTGAGGGGGGCGGACGGCCGAAAGGCCGTCCGCCTACCC
>JBIKVO010000033.1:0-13734 GCA_044356795.1 Caulobacterales bacterium | reverse complement strand
GCTGTCAGCAGCAGTGGCGCCACCGGCCCCATGATCCCCACAACCAGCACCGTCACCCCTGGCCCCAAGGCCGAGCCTAGCGCAAAAGCGCTGGTCAGGCCGGCGATTTCCTCGGTGCGGGCCTCGGGGCTGGTGTGATCGGCGACATAGGCTTGCGCGGCAGGATTGGCGGCCGAGCCAAAAGCGCCGAACACAGCGCGCGCCAGGATCAGGCCGGCAAACGCCGCCATCGGTGCAAGCCAACCAAACAACGCCACCTGCGCCACAGCCGCGATGCCGGCCATTGACACCGCGTAGCCGATCAGCCCCACCGCCACTGTGCGTCGCCGGCCCCAATGATCGCTGCGCCGGCCCCATAGCGGGCTGCATATCACCCACAGCAAGGCCGAGAACGAGAAAATCGCACCCATTTGCAGTGCGCTGAGCGACAATTCCCGCGCAATCGCCGGCAACACCGACAACAGCATCGTGTTGCCGACACCGACCACCAAAAGCGTTGCAAATAAAAGGCGAAACGCATCCCGCCCCGGTGCGCGCAAGTCGAGCCTGCGGACGCCGTCTCGGTGTGCGTCTTGTGGCGGCGGCTGTTCCGCCGGTTGGTTATTGTCAGCCAGGGGGCAGTTCCATCGGATCAGCCGGGCATATCGGCCACGCAGCCCGCGCTATAACGCTGTCCGGTGCGGCCCTCAAAGTCATAGCACAGCAATGCAAAGCTACGGATCAGGCGGGCCGCGGTTTCGGTGGTGGCGCGATACTCGGCGCCGGCCTCATCGACCCGCGGATCGACCGTGTTGGCGGCCATCATCTGGCGCATGCGGGTTTGGATTTCGCTGTCGAGGCAGCGCAGATACGGCGAGGCCTCGCGCAGATAGCCGTCGCGGACGTCGCGCGTCCAATCGAGCTGTTCAAGCGTCAATGGCTGGTCGGACCGCGGCCAGCGGCTGGGATCGGCGGGGGCGGCGCAGCCCCCTGCGCTGTCGCTTGACGCCGCCATGGATGAGGGCGCGCGCTGCGGCGGCGGTGAGGACGGGCTCGGCGCGGTCGCCGGGATGGAGTTCGCGGCCTGCATCGGCGGCGGGTACCCGGTCGGGCCAGGGGCGCTCCAACTCGGGGTCGGCATCGATGGTGTGGATAGGGGCGCGGGCGTGGCGACCGGCGGCGGCGGTGGAGCCGGCAAGGGCGTCGAGCGAACCGCCGGCGCCGACTGGCCCTTGGGGATCAGCGGCGGCGATGGCGGCGCAGTTTGCGCCCATGTAACGCTGACCACAGCCAAGCTCGCGGCCCCGATCGCGGCAGCCCAAGATATCATCTTCAAATTCAGGCCCACCGCATGACCGCGGCTCACAGACTGACCACGCACACCCATGGCAGACGCTCCTTTTTGCGGCCCCAATTTAGCGGAGCGTTAAGGAAGACGCCATCGTCGCCTGCGTCTTCGGCTGTTTTTGCCGACCGCAACGGCCCCTTAAGCCCAACATGGCATAAGGCATTTCGCGGTTTTTACGGGCGCAACCATCATGTTTCAGATTATCGGCCTTGTTGTCCTGTTTGCCATGGTCTTCGGCGGCTTTTTGCTGGCCGGCGGCAAGCTGGATGTGATCTTGAAGGCCTTACCCTTTGAAATGATGATGATCGGCGGCGCGGCGGTGGGCGCCCTGCTGATTTCGCAAAGCCCGTCCACGATCAAGGGCGTCGGGGCCGGCTTCGGCAAGATTCTGTCGGGCCCCAAATGGAAGAAACAGGACTATCGCGATGTCCTCAGCCTGTTGTTCCAGCTTGCCAAACTGGTCAAGACAAAAGGCGTCGTCGCGCTTGAGCCGCATATCGAAAAGCCTGCCGAGAGCAAGATCTTTCAAAAGTATCCGAAGATCGTGAAGGACCATTTCGCCACCGACTTCATCTGCGACACCTTCCGCGTCACCACGATGAACCTCGACGACCCGCACCAGGTCGAGTCGGCGATGGATAAGCAGCTGGAAAAGCATCATCACGAAGCTTTGAAGCCGGCCCACGCCCTGCGAAATATGGCCGACGCGCTGCCGGCGCTGGGCATCGTGGCGGCCGTTCTCGGCATCATCAAGACCATGGGCGCCATCAATGAACCGCCCGAAAAGCTCGGCGGCATGATTGGTTCGGCGCTGGTTGGTACGTTCCTGGGCGTGTTCCTGGCTTATGGGATAGTCGGTCCGTTGGCGCAGCGGCTCAACGAAATCGTTGAAGAAGAAGCCCAGCTGTACAAGATCATCCGCGATGTGGTTGTTGCGCACCTGCATGGCAACGCGGCGCAGGTATCGGTGGAAATCGGACGGGGCTTGGTTCCGTCCGACGTGCAGCCGAGCTTCACTGAATTGGAAGAAGTCTTAAATACTGCCGCAGCTGAGGCTTGAGGTCAAGACGGTTAATGCATTGCGCCGCCTCCCAACGCAGTCGCGGGCGGTTCGACCTTGGCACTCGCGTGATCCGGGTGCTTGCATCGTTTCTGGAAGATTTCTAAGTACGCGACGCGGCGAACAATGGATGTCGCCGAAACGAGGGGTACTGACAATGACCAAGACGAAGATGGTTGTGGCGAGCCTGATGGCTGCCTCCTTTGCGTTCACGGTTGCGGCTTGCAGCCCGACCGCTGAGCCGAAGAAGGAAGAAAAGCAGGTTGAAGCTCCGGCGACCCCGGCTGCGACCCCGCCGGCCACTCCGGAAACTCCGGCTGCTAACCCGGCTGGCACCGCCACCACCCCGGCCACCGGCGCCACCCCGGCTGCCGCCCCGGCCACCCCGGCTCCGGCTACTCCGGCTCCGGCTGCCCCGGCCGCTCCGAAGTAATAAGATTATCAACCGGTTAGCGGTAAAAGCGGCGGGCCGTCCGAAGGGACGGCCCGTTTGCTTTTGGGCGCGGGCTGGCCGCTTTGGGCGGCGGCGCCGCGCGGCTTGCGCCCGGCTTTATTGGGGTGCGCCGCGGGCGTGGTGGGACGTGTCGGCGCGGCCTTGTCGCAGCCGGCCTTCGCGATCTGACAGCAAGCTGTTGAACGCTGTCCCCTCGCGGTGTTGAATGGGCCCCCCATAAACGTTTTTGGCACGCTTCTGAGGCCGGGAATCACGCCGTCCGCGCCGCTGTCAGAGGGGCGGAAAACCGGGCTGCCGCTGCGGCGAGGTGGTTTGGTTCGGCCGTTCAAGGCCCGCAAAAAGGCCCCTTATCGATGCCTTTATCATGCGATAATGCATAATGACCCTGCTTCCCCGCGGCGACTGCCGCACCCCCCGGATGTCGCATTCGGGCCCGATGGCGTCCCTCAGTCGGTCGCTTTTGGCGATGTCTATTTCTCCCGCGCCGGTGGTTTTGCTGAGTCGGAGGCGGTCTTTCTGGCTGGCTGCGGCCTGCCGGACGGCTGGGCCCGGCGCCAGCGCTACACGATCGGCGAGCTGGGTTTTGGAACCGGGCTCAATGCCTTGGCGGCGTGGCGGGCGTGGCGGCGCACCCGGGCGTCCGGCGCGCTCTTGCACTTCGTGTCGTTCGAGGCCCACCCTCTTGACCGCGACGCCGCTGGCCATGCACTGGCGCTGTTCCCAGAGGTGGAAGATCTTGCCGCCCGACTGCTAGCGCGGTGGCCATGGCCTGTGTTTGGGCCGCAACGCCTGTGGTTCCCCGAGGATGGCTTTTGCCTGACGCTGCATATTGGCGACGCCGAAGCGGCGTTGGCGCGGCTGCAGGATCGGTGTGACGCTTGGTTCCTTGATGGCTTTTCGCCGGCGCGCAATCCGCAACTCTGGTCTCCTTCGCTGTTGGCTCGGGTTGCGGCCTTGAGTGCACCCGGCGCCCGCGTCGCCACCTATGCCGCCGCCGGCCATGTTCGCCGCACTCTCCAGGCCGTCGGATACGCCGTTGCGCGAAAGCCCGGATTTGGCGCCAAGCGGGAGCGGCTAGAGGCTGTCGCGCCCGACGCGCCGCCGCTGGAAACCGCGCGCCCCTCGGTCGCGATTATCGGGGCGGGGATCGCCGGCGCACACATCGCCGCGGCGTTTTTGCGCCGCGGGCTGACGCCGCTGGTTCTTGACGCCGCCGATGCTCCAGGCGCCGGCGCAAGCGGCAACCCTGCGGTCCTGTTGATGCCCCGGCTTGACCGCAGCGATGACGGCGCCGCCCGCTTCTATCGTGCGGCCTATCTCTTCGCTCTTGATCTCTATGGCGGCCTTGGCGATGCGGTGTTCACACCGCTGGGCGTATTGGAGGCGGCAAAGCCTGGGCGGGAGGCCGCGATGGCGGATCTGCTCGCCAACCCGCCCCTGCCGGGGGCGCTATTGCAGCCGCACCCCGATGGCGCCTGGCATCCGCGGGCGGGGATCATCAAACCGCATGCCTGTCTGGAAGCTCTGCTGCGCGGGGCGATCGTGCGGCCAGCCAGCCCGGTCTCCGAGATCGTGGCGGAGGGGGGCGGGCTTCGATTGCAGGATGAGGTTGGCCTGGAGATCGCATCCGCCGCCGTGGTGGTGGCCGCGGGCGGGGCCGGTGCGGGCCGCTTGGTTCCGGGCTTGCTGTCGCCCGTCCTCACCCTGTCGCGCGGGCAGGTGGAATGGGGCCATCATGTCGCCCCGCCCCGGCACGCGATTGCGGGCGGGCCATACGTGGCGCCGTTTGCCGATGGCGTGCTGTTCGGCGCTACGTTCGATCCGGCTGTCGACGGCGCGGACGCAACCCCTGATGACGCCTCCCGCAACGCCAATCTTGCGGCCTTGGCCGGGCTTTCTGCGCCGATCGCCGAGGCGCTGGATCCCCGCCGTCTGTCCAGCCGCGCCGCCCTGCGCGCCACAACGCCCGATCGTTTGCCCATCTCCGGGGCCGTTCCCGATGGGCCGCCGGGGCTGTATCTGTGCACGGGGCTCGGTGCGCGGGGGTTTTTGACAGCGCCAATTTTGGCCGAATCGCTGGCCGCCCTCATACTTGGCGAGCCGCAACCCCTCGATTCGGCGAGTCTGGCCGCGATCAATCCTGGCCGCTTCGCCAATCGTGCGCGGCGCAAACAGCCGGCCAGAAAGGCCGCAACCGAAGAGGGCGCACCCTGATGGCGGATTCCTTGACCCTTGGATCAGCCGCCGCCGCGCAACCGCATGCCAGCGGCGTTTCGTTCCTCGGCCTGCGATTTGCGTCGCTGACATTGGAGCAGGCGGTCGCCGCGATCGCCGCGCACGCCGATCGGCGCGCCCCGTTTGGGTATGTCGCAACGCCCAATGTCGATCATTGCGTCAAGCTCGACCGTGAACGCGACGTGCGCGGGCCGCTGTATGATGATGCGCTTCTGGTGCTGAACGATAGCCGGATTTTGTTCTGGCTGGCCCAGCGCTCCGGTTTTTCGCTTCCAGCGATTCCCGGTTCCGATATCGCTGCGGCGCTGTTTGAACAGCATATCCGCGCTGATGAGGCAATCACGATTATCGGCGCCGATGAAGAGGTGGTTGAGGCCTTGATTGCGCGGTATCGCCTCACCGATGTGCGCTGGCACGCCCCGCCGATGGGCCTGCGCAATGACCCCGCCGCCTTGGATCGGGCGGCCGCTTTCATCGCCGCCCAGCCATCGCGGTTTGTGTTTTTGTGCGTCGGCGCGCCGCAACAGGAGATGGCGGCCCGGGCGGCGATGCAGCGCGGCGATGCGGTGGGGGTGGGGCTATGCTGTGGCGCAGCGCTTGAGTTCCTCGCCGGTCGCAAGGCCCGCGCGCCGCGCTGGATGCAAAAAGCGGGGCTGGAGTGGCTGCACCGCCTGAGCAGCGAACCCGCCCGGCTGTGGCGGCGCTATCTGTTCGAGGGGCCGGCGATCTTTTGGATCTGGCGGCGATGGGCGGCTGCGGCGCGACAAAAGGGCGTCAAGACAGACTGATCCGCTTCGTCCTAAGGTGGCGTCATCGAGGCGATCATGCGTTCTTTCACACTGCTATGTGTTGTTGTCGGCGCGCTGATAGCCCCCACGGCGGCAACCGCGCGCCAGGCGCCCGCGATCGATATCGCGCCGATTTCTGTCGATGTGACCCGCACCGCGGAGCAGTTGCGCACCCGGGCGCTGGGGTCGCCCTTGGCGTTCCAGATCACCGAAAGCCTAACCACCGAAGTCGGCCCCCGGCTTGCTGGAAGCGCGGCAGAACAGCGCGCCATCGCCTGGGCGGAGCGGATGTTCCGGGCACAAAGGTTTGATGCGGTGCGGATTGAGCCTTTCGTTATCCCGTATTGGGAGCAGGTCTCTACGCGGGTTTCGATTGTTGGTTCTTCTGCGCAACCCTTGACGGCGGTGGCCTTAGGCGGATCGGGATCGACGCCTGTCGGCGGGATTGAAGCCGAAGTCGTGCGTTTCATTTCGATCGATGCGCTGCGCACGGCTGCGCCCGCGCAAGTGGCGGGAAAAATCGTCTTCATCGATGAGCCCACAACCCGCACGCAGGACGGCTCTGGTTATGGTGCGGGCGTGGTCAAGCGTGGTCAGTGCGCGCCGATCACGCGCGGGCTTGGCGGCACTGCTTGCATGATCCGTTCTGTCGGCACGCACTCCCATCGCTTCGCCCATCAAGGCGGCAATGCGCGTGCGCGCGAAGGCGCTGCAATTCCAGCGGTTGCGATCAGCCCGCCGGACGCTGACCAGGTGACGCGGCTTCTGTCTCGCGGGCCGGTGCGCGTACGCCTCGATATCGTGACAGAGCAACGCGATAATGTGCCGAGCGCCAATGTGATCGCCGAAGTGCGCGGGCGTGAAAAGCCCGAGGAGATCATCGTCATCGGCGCCCATCTTGACAGTTGGGATCAAGGGACGGGCGCCCTTGATGACGCCGCCGGCGTTGGCATTGTCACTGCGGCGGCAAAACTGATCGCCGAGTTGCCGATTCGTCCGCGCCGCACCCTTCGCGTTGTTCTGTTTGGCGCGGAGGAAACCGGCATTCACGGCGCCATCGCTTACGCCTCCCGTCATCGGGAGGCTTTGGCGAACCATATTGTCGGCGCGGAGAGTGATTTCGGCGCCCGTAAAATCTTTCGTTTTCAAACACGTTTCGGCGAAGGTGCGCTTCCATTTGCGCGCGCGATACAGCGCCTTTTGGCCCCGTTGGGGATTGACGGCGCCGACAATCGCGCTTTTGGCGGCCCAGACATGACGCCCCTGCGCGAAGCCGGCGTACCGGTGGTGAATCTCGTGCAAAACGGTTGGGATTATTTCGATTATCACCACACCCCTGATGACACGCTCGACAAGATCGACGAGGAAGAGCTTCGCCAGAATGTCGCGGCGTATGTGGTGTTTGCGTATCTGAGCGCAGAAATGGATTGGGATTATCGCAAACCAGCGCGGTGATCGCGTTGACGATGGGGGGCGGGTTGGGGACCGGTTCTCAGCGTTGACGGATGCGGAGGCGATGAAGCCAGGATCCTGTGCCTCGCCTGCGGCGAACACAGGATTGTCTGTGCGCGATTTGCTAGATTTTGGGCGGCCGATAGCGGGTTCTTGAGACGCAACCCCTTAGAACCGGTGTCCGACAGCGCAACCGGCGAAAGCCTAACCCTGACCAACGCGATCAAGGCGCTGACAGCCGGTTTACGCCGCCATAAGGGCTAGGATCGCGCGGTTTGCGAGACCACCGGCGGCTATGAGGGTGCGGTGTTGACGACCTATGGCAAGCTTGGTCCGCGCGCATGGCGCCAAAGCGAAAGCCGATCGCCTCGACGCGCGCTGGCTGGCGCATGATCGCCTTGAACGCGGCCCGCAACTCGCCGCCTGGACCCTGCCTTCGCTGCAAGACGAAGCCTATCATGGGCTCATGCGGCGCCGCCAGGATCTGCTCGAAACCTGAACCCTGACGAAAAATCGGCGCGGCGCGCCGACCATGTGCGCCGCCCCTCGATTGCGACGTCGTCTTTCTCGACACCGAAATCGCCACGATCGCAGCCAAGCTCAATGCCTGCGCCGAGATGCTCACCGGACGCCGCGCCAAAGAGCAGGCCCTTATCGCCATTCCCGGCATCGGCCAGCTCACCGCCCGCGGCTTGCCAGCGCCGGCGCCCGAGCTTGGACGCTTTTCCCACAAGGCGATCGCCAGCATCGCCGGCCTTGCGCCCCATCTGCGCGACAGCGGCCAATTCCTAGGCTATCGCCGCATGCGGCCAGGCCGCACAGGCAGCCGCCCCTTGCTCTTCATGGCCGCCTTCGCCGGCGCCTGCAGCCACCCGCGATTGCAGGATTTCTACCGACGCCTGCTTGTCGCCGGCAGAGCTAGGCGCCGCGCACGCGTCGCCGTCGCGCGCAAACGCCTCATCATCGCCAACGCCACCCGCAACACCTACCGGGAAGCACTGACGTGATGACGGCGGCGCACGTGGCTGCGCGGAGATTCAGGCCCACAAGGCTTCCGAAGCGACGATGCCGCCACAGCGCCATGAAGACGCGCGCCAAATGCGGCAAAAGGGGAAGCAGACCATGCATGGCGGGCAGTATGCGGGCGCGGCGACCTCGGGCGGATCGATCGCGGTTTTGTTTTTGAACTGTGCCGCTGACTGCTCCCCTCAGTCTCGCTGCGCCGCGCTGCGAAACGAACTGTTTCCCGTGACGCCGGTCACAGCGGCGCGGTCCGCCCTATATAGGCTGATCCCAGCGACACGGCTGCATAGGAGAGACGGCTATGGCCGATGGGTTTGGATTTCGCTTTGACGCGGACGCCGCAGGCCCGCCTGTGCCTATCTTGTTGCATCCGCAAGGCGAACAGCCCCCGCAGCCGGTGGTGCAGGCAGGGCTTGGCGCGGGGCGCCCTGAGACTTGGTGGGGAGAGCTGGTCGAGTTCGCCAGCCCGTTTCTAGCCTGTGTTGGCCTTGCTGTGCTCACCGCCAGCCTGGCGCCGGGCGGCTGGGCGTTGATGGGCGTCGGCTTTCGGCTCTAACCGTCGGTCCGCCGCATCGCGCACAGGAAATAGTTGATCGAGCTATCGCCGGAGAGACGGAAGTCCCGCGTGGCGAGATCGAAGGTCAAACCGAACGGGCCTTCCGGCTCCAAGCCGGCAGTCGCCAGGTCGCTGCGCAATTCATCTGGCGTCACGAATTTGGCGTGATCGTGCGCGCCCACTGGCGCCCAGCGCAGGAGGTGCTCCGCCGCGACAATCCCCAGCACATAGGATTGCGGCGTGCGGTTCAGCGTCGACAGGATCATCAGGCCGCCAGGCTTGAGCAGATGGCTGAGCGTGATCAAAAAACCGCGGCGATCCTCGACATGCTCGACAAGCTCCAACGCGATGATCAGGTCAAACTGGGCGCCCTCAGCAGCCAAAACCGCCTCGGTGGTTTCGCGGTAAGTGATCGCCAGCCCTTGCGCGTCGGCGTGGGTTTGGGCGACGGCCACCGCATCGCTGGCCCCGTCGACGCCGGTCATCGCAAAGCCCATGCGCGCCAGCGGCTCTGTGATCAGCCCGCCGCCGCAGCCAAAATCCAGCCCCGAAAGCCCAGTAAATGGGGTCCGCAGCTTGGCGTCCCGCAGGAAATGGCCCAGCGCGCGGCTGCGAATGAAGTGCAGGCGGGCTGGCTGCATCCGATGCAATCCCTTCAGGGGGCCATCTGGATCCCACCATTGCTGAGCGAGGGCGGAGAATTTGGCGATTTCGTGGGCGTTGGCGTGGGGGCGGCGGGGGCTCATGGCGTCGGATATAGCGTCGGCCTGCGCCGCCTTCAGCCCGGCGCTCGCATTTTGGGCAATCCGCCGCACCAGCTTTGCCCATAGGGTTTGCCCGTGCGGGCGGTTCGGCTTATGGACGGCCGAGCGATTGCGTGGTCGGTTGGTCGCGGCGCGCCGCGGCTGGAGTAGGCATGTCTCGTTTGGTGATGAAGTTTGGCGGCACCTCGGTGGCAGCGCCCGACCGCATCCAGCGCGTGGCGCGGCTGGTGGCGGCGGAGCGCGCGTCCGGCCATGGGGTGGCGGTGGTGGTGTCGGCGATGGCCGGCGAGACCGACCGGCTCGTTAAACTGGCGCGCGAAACCGCCGCGGACCTTGCCGCCAACGCGTTCGATCAGGAATATGATGTGGTGGTCGCGGCCGGCGAGCAGGTGACGACCGGGCTGTTGGCGCTGGCGCTGCGCGGCTTGGGGCTGAACGCGCGCAGTTGGCAGAACTGGCAAATCCCGATCCGCACCGATGACGCGCACGCCCGCGCGCGGATCGATGCGATCGTGGCGCCGGCGCTGGAGGCGGCGATCGATGCCGGTGAAATCGCCGTCATTCCCGGGTTCCAGGGGGTTACGCATGCCGGGCGGATCACCACGCTGGGGCGGGGGGGGTCGGATACGTCGGCGGTGGCGGTGGCGGCGGCGCTGAAGGCGGTCCGGTGCGACATCTACACTGACGTTGACGGCGTCTACACCACCGATCCGCGGATCGTCCGCTTTGGCAATGAGGAGGCGCTGCCGGGCGATCCCGCGATGCGCCACCGGGCGCGGCGGCTGGAGAAAATCTCCTACGAAGAAATGCTGGAGATGGCCTCGCTGGGCGCCAAGGTGCTGCAGACGCGCTCGGTGGAACTGGCGATGGCCAAGGGCGTGCAGGTGCGGGTGCTGTCCAGTTTTGTTGAACCCGGCGGCTCCAATCCCGGAACGATTGTTTGCGATGAGGATGAGATCGTGGAAAAGCAAGTCGTCTCGGGCGTGGCCTACTCGCGTGATGAAGCCAAGGTGACGCTGCTGGGCGTGGAAGATACGCCGGGCGTTGCTGCGAAAATTTTCGGGGCGCTGGCTGGCGCCAATATCAATGTCGACATGATCGTGCAAAGCCAAGCGCGCCACGAAGGGCGGCAGAATATTTTGTTCACCTGCCCGGATCGCGAAGCCGGGCGCGCCAAATCGCTTTTGGAATCGCCAGAAACCGGCGTGTCGACGGAAGCGATCCAGGTGCGCCGTGATGTGGCGAAAGTGTCGGTGATCGGCATTGGCATGAAAAGCCAGGTAGGCGTTGCGAAAACCATGTTTGCGGCGCTGGCCTCCAAGGGCATCAATATCGAGGCGATTGCCACGTCGGAGATCAAGATTTCGGTGCTGATTGACGCGGCCTACACGGAATTGGCGGTGCGGGCCTTGCACACGGCGTATGAGCTGGATGCGGTTTAACGATCATCATGGCGCGCAGCGGGTTGCTGCGGGCAGGTGGGGTGCGCTGTGAGCGCGCCGGGGGCGGGTGCGGCCCGCATTTTGCTGCGCAAACTGCGCGAAATCATGGGCGCCGACGACAGCGCCCAGGATCGCCTCAATCGCCTGGTGACGATGATTGCGGCCACTATGGTGGCGGATGTGTGCTCAATTTATCTGCAGCGCGGTGCGGTGCAGGAATTGTTCGCCACCGAGGGCTTGAAGCCGGAAGCGGTCCATCGCACGCGGCTGAAACCGGGCGAAGGGCTTGTTGGCCTGGTGGCTGAAACCGCGCGCCCGTTGAACATCGCCGACGCCCCGCATCATCCGCGTTTCTCCTATCGCCCGGAAACCGGCGAAGATCCGTTCAGTGCGTTTCTTGGCGTGCCGATTGTGCGATCCGAGCGCGTGTTTGGGGTTCTGGTGGTGCAAAACCGCATCGCCAAATCCTACGGCGAGGATGAGGTTGAAGCGCTGCAAACCATTGCCATGGTTCTGGCGGAAATGGTGGCGTCCGGCGCATTTGGCGATCTGTCGGGCCTGCAGGAGGTGGAAGCGCGCCCATCGCGGCCGGACCGCATTGTTGGGCGCGTCTATTGTGAGGGCATCGGCATCGGTTTGGCGTTTCTGCATGAGCCGCACGCCCCGCTGGGTCGGATGATCGCCGATGATCCGGCCAAGGAAGAAGCGCGGCTGGAAACGGCGCTTGTGCATGTGCGCACCGCGCTGGACGCAATGCTGGACGGCGACCGGGCGAAATTGTCTGGCGCCTCGCGCGAGGTGCTCGAAACATTTCGCTTGCTGGCGCAAGACCAAAGCTGGGAGAGCCGTCTACGCCGCGGCGTGCGCGACGGATTGAGCGCTGAAGCCAGCGTGGAGCGCGCCCGCGCCGAGCATCGGGCAAAACTGGCCAATGCCCGCGATCCCTATTTGCGCGAACGCCTGCATGATCTTGAAGATCTCGATAATCGGCTGTTACGCGCGCTGGTGTCGCCTAATGCGGCGCCGGTCAAATTGCCGAAAGACGCCATTCTGATTGCACGCGATATCGGGCCTGCGGAATTGCTGGAATATGGCGCGGAAGCGCTGCGCGGCATTGTGCTGGAGGAGGGCGGGCCCACGTCGCACGCCGCGATCATCGCCCGCGCCTTGAACATCCCGATGGTGGGGCGCGCGCATGGCCTGATCCCGCGCGTGGAGGCCGGCGATCGCGTGGTGATTGACGGCGAACGCGGCGAAGTGCGCCTGCGGCCGGAAGCTGAAATCGTGATGGCCTATGAAGAGCGCCAGGAAATGCGCTCACGCCTCGCGGCGGAGTTTGCGCGAACGAAAGCTGACCCCAGCATCACGCGTGACGGCGTCGGAGTGGCGCTGTTGTTGAACGCTGGCCTTGCGCTGGACATCAGTCATCTGGATGAAACCGGCGCCGCCGGTGTTGGCCTGTTCCGCACCGAATTCCAATTCATGGTGTCAGACACTATGCCGCGCCTGGAAGCGCAGACGCAGCTGTACCGCGAAGTTTTGGACGCCGCCGGGGACAAACCCGTGACGTTCCGCACGCTTGATCTCGGCGGCGACAAGGTGGCCCCTTATATGAGCGTCGAGCGGGAGGAAAATCCCGCGCTTGGCTGGCGCGCGATCCGCATCGGCCTCGATCGGCCGGGTCTGCTGCGCTACCAGTTGCGCGCGCTGATGGCGGCGGCGGAGGGGCGGGGCCTGCGGGTGATGTTCCCGCTGGTGACCACTGTGGCAGAGTTTGAGGCCGGGCGCGCGCTGGTCGATCGGGAGTTGCAGTGGGCGCAGTCGCGCGGCCGCACCGGCCCAACACACCTTCATGTCGGCGTGATGATTGAGGCGCCGGCGATGGCGTGGGCGATCCCGCAATTGGCCGGCCGGGCAGACTTCCTGTCCATCGGCACCAACGATCTGATGCAATATTTCTTCGCCGCCGATCGCGGCAATCCGCGGGTGGCCGACCGCTACGACATCCTCAACCCCGCCGCACTGCAGTTTCTGGCCCAGATCGCTCGCCATGCCGACGAGGCGGGGTTGCCCTTGACCATCTGCGGCGAGGCCGCAGGGCGGCCATTAGAGGCGATGACGCTCGTCGCGCTCGGGTTTCGACGCCTTTCGATGCCGCCGTCTGGGGTGGGGCCGGTGCGCCGGATGGTCCGCTCTTTGGATGCAGGCGCTTTGCGGGCGGTGATCGAAGCGCACTGGAAACAGCCCGATCCCAGTCTCCGCCAAGCCTTGACCGCCTATGCGCGGCACGCTGGGGTTGCAGTTTCGGACATTGTCTGAATCAGCGTGATGCGGCTAAGATGCCGCTGGCGAAAAAGCGGTTCATTTCTTGCTTCTGGACTAACCGTCGCGGACCATCACCTGCGCCGCACTTCGCATAACGGGTTCAACGCACACGGGTTCAACGCACACGGGTTCAACGCACACGGGGTTCAATGCAGACCGTGCACAATGTTCACCATTCGGCTTTAGGGGCGGCGGCGCGTTGCGTGGTGAACCTGGGTCTGTTTGAATTTGTGTTGGTGAATCTGGGTTGGTGAACCTGGGTTGGTAAACCGGCGCAGGATAGTTTTGTGATGCCGATTTGTGAGGGC
>JBIKVO010000330.1:0-3920 GCA_044356795.1 Caulobacterales bacterium | reverse complement strand
CGTCTCGCCCAAGCAGGTTGTCTCGGTTGCGGCTGCGCTGATCCCGTTCCTTGAGAACGACGACGCCAACCGCGCGCTGATGGGCTCCAACATGCAACGCCAGGCGGTGCCGCTGCTCCAGGCGGATGCGCCGCTGGTCGGCACGGGCATGGAAGGCATCGTGGCGCGCGATTCAGGTGCAGCGATCGCGGCCCGCCGCACCGGCGTCGTCGAGCAGGTTGACAGCCAGCGGATCGTGGTGCGCGCCACCGAAGAGCGCGACCCGACAAAGCCGGGCGTGGACATTTATCGCCTGTTGAAGTTCCAGCGCTCCAACCAGAACACCTGCATCACGCAGCGCCCGATCGTGAAGGTGGGCGACAAGGTGGATGTCGGCGACATTATCGCCGACGGCCCCTCGACGGAGCTTGGCGAGCTGGCGCTCGGCCGCAATGTGCTGGTCGCGTTCATGCCGTGGAACGGCTACAATTTCGAAGACTCGATCCTGATCAGCGAGCGCATCGTCAAAGACGACGTGTTCACCTCGATCCATATCGAGGAATTTGAAATTTCCGCCCGTGACACCAAACTTGGCCCGGAAGAAATCACCCGCGACATTCCAAACGTCGGCGAAGAAGCGCTGCGCAATCTCGATGAAGCCGGCATCGTGGCAATCGGGGCGGAAGTGCAGGCCGGCGACATCCTGGTCGGCAAGGTGACGCCAAAGGGCGAAAGCCCGATGACGCCCGAAGAAAAGCTGCTGCGCGCGATTTTCGGCGAGAAGGCCTCTGACGTGCGCGACACCTCGTTGCGACTGCCCCCCGGGGTACAGGGCACGGTGGTGGAAGTCCGCGTGTTCAATCGCCACGGCGTCGAGAAAGATCAGCGCGCGATGCAGATCGAGCGCCAGGAAATCGAGCGCCTCGCCAAAGACCGCGACGATGAACTCACGATTCTGGAGCGCAACATCTTCGGTCGTCTGCGCGAACTGATGGTCGGCAAGCAGGCGGTCTCGGGGCCGAAGGGCTTCAAGAAGGGCGTGCTGAGCGAAGGCACGCTCAATGGCTTGTCGAAGGGCCAATGGTGGCAGATTGGCCTTGAGGATGAAGCCGCAGCGACGGAAATCGAGGGTCTGAAGCGCCAGTATGACGAAGCGAAAAAACGCCTCGACGATCGCTTCGCCGACAAGGTGGAAAAGCTGCAGCGCGGCGATGAATTGCCGCCGGGCGTGATGAAGTCGGTGAAGGTGTTCGTGGCGGTGAAGCGAAAGCTGCAGCCGGGCGACAAAATGGCCGGCCGTCACGGCAATAAGGGCGTGATCTCGAAGATCGTGCCGGTGGAGGACATGCCGTTCCTCACCGATGGGACGCATGTTGACATCGTGCTCAATCCGCTGGGCGTGCCATCGCGGATGAATGTCGGCCAGATTTTGGAAACGCACCTCGGTTGGGCGTGCGCCAATCTCGGCCGCCAGGTCAGCGCCGCCTTGGAGCTGTATCAGCGTGAGGGCGAAGTAAAGCCGTTGAAGGCAAAGCTCACAGAAGCCTATGGCGGCGGAGTGGTTATCCCGAAAGCAGAGAGCGAAGTGGTGGAACTCGCCAGCAATCTGCAGAAGGGCATTCCGATCGCCACGCCGGTTTTCGACGGCGCCAAGGAAAGCGACATCAAGGTGATGTTGGAGCGCGCTGGCATGCCGGTGACGGGCCAGATGCAGCTGTATGACGGCTTGACCGGCGAGCCGTTCCTGCGGCCCGTCACGGTCGGCTACATCTACATGTTGAAGCTTCACCATCTGGTTGATGATAAAATCCACGCCCGTTCGATCGGTCCGTACTCGCTCGTCACCCAGCAACCGCTCGGCGGCAAGGCGCAGTTTGGCGGTCAGCGCTTCGGGGAAATGGAAGTGTGGGCGCTGGAGGCCTATGGCGCGGCGTACACGCTGCAGGAAATGTTGACGGTGAAATCCGACGATGTGGCCGGACGCACGAAAGTCTATGAGGCGATCGTGCGCGGCGACGACACCTTCGAGGCCGGCATTCCGGAAAGCTTCAATGTGCTTGTGAAGGAAATGCGGTCCTTGAGCATGAACGTCGAACTCACCGACGGTCGCAAGAACGCAGCCGAATAAAAGCGCACGCGGTTGCCGGCGGCGGCGCCGGGGAACGCAGCGCTTTTTGTTGTGACGCCATTTGCATGGAAGCCGGTCGCCGCGCCGGCGCTCCACATGGGATGAGGAAGCCTTCCCGATGAACCAAGACCTCAGCACCGTCTTCGGCGCCCAAACACCGGCCCCGACCTTTGACCAGATCCGCATCTCGATCGCGAGCCCGGAACAGATCCGCTCCTGGTCGTATGGCGAGATCAAGAAGCCCGAAACGATCAATTACCGCACGTTCAAGCCGGAGCGCGACGGCCTGTTCTGCGCGCGTATCTTTGGCCCGATCAAGGACTATGAGTGCTTGTGCGGCAAGTACAAGCGCATGAAGTACAAAGGCGTGGTGTGCGAAAAGTGCGGTGTGGAAGTGACGCTGCAGCGCGTGCGCCGCGAGCGCATGGGTCATATCGAATTGGCCGCGCCCGTGGCGCATATCTGGTTCTTGAAGTCGCTGCCGTCGCGCATCGGCCTGATGCTTGACATGCCGCTCAAGGACATCGAGCGCGTTTTGTACTTTGAACAATATATCGTGATTGAGCCGGGCATCACGCCGTTCAAAGCCAAGCAGCTGATGACGGAAGAAGAGTATGTGTCGGCACAGGATGAATATGGCGAAGACAGCTTCACCGCGATGATCGGCGCGGAAGCCGTGCGCGAATTGCTGATGCAACTCGATCTGGAAAAAGAGGCCGAGCATCTGCGCAAAGAAATCGCGGAAGCCACCACCGAATTGAAGCCGAAGAAACTCGCCAAACGCTTGAAGCTGGTGGAGGCGTTCGTGCGCTCGGGCAATCGCCCGGAGTGGATGGTGCTCTCGGTGGTGCCGGTGATCCCGCCGGAACTGCGCCCGCTGGTGCCGCTCGATGGCGGCCGCTTTGCGACGTCGGATCTGAACGATCTTTATCGCCGCGTGATCAATCGCAACAACCGCTTGAAGCGCCTGATGGAGCTGCGCGCGCCTGACATTATCATCCGCAACGAGAAGCGGATGCTGCAGGAAGCGGTCGATGCATTGTTTGACAATGGCCGCCGCGGCCGCGTCATCACCGGCGCCAACAAGCGTCCGTTGAAATCGCTTGCGGATATGCTGAAGGGCAAGCAGGGCCGCTTCCGGCAGAACCTGCTGGGCAAGCGCGTCGATTATTCCGGCCGTTCGGTGATCGTCGTCGGCCCCGATCTGAAGCTGCATCAGTGCGGCTTGCCGAAGAAGATGGCGCTCGAACTGTTCAAGCCGTTCATCTATTCGCGCCTCGACGCCAAGGGCCTGTCGGGCACGGTGAAGCAATCGCGGCGCATGGTGGAAAAAGAGCGCCCCGAGGTGTGGGACGTGCTGGAAGAGGTGATTCGCGAACATCCGGTGCTGCTCAACCGCGCGCCAACTTTGCACCGCCTCGGCATTCAGGCATTCGAGCCGAAACTGATCGAGGGCAAGGCGATCCAGCTGCATCCGCTGGTGTGCGCGGCCTTCAACGCCGACTTCGACGGCGACCAGATGGCCGTGCACGTTCCGCTGTCGCTGGAAGCGCAGCTGGAAGCGCGCGTGCTGATGATGAGCACCAACAATATCCTTAGCCCCGCCAATGGCCGCCCGATCATCGTGCCGAGCCAGGACATCGTGCTGGGCTTGTATTATCTGTCGATCATGCGGGATGATCTCACCCAGAAAGATCCGAAAACCGGCCAGAAGATACTGAAAAGCTTTGGCGATATGGGCGAAATCGAACACGCCCTCGACGCCGGCGTGATCCAGCTGCAAACGCCGATCCGCGCGCGCTATCGCACGGTG
>JBIKVO010000329.1:0-3928 GCA_044356795.1 Caulobacterales bacterium | reverse complement strand
CATCATCGGCGCTTGGTTCGCCAAAACGGGCAGGCGCAAAGACATCATCCTGGCCACAAAGATTGTCGGCCGCTCGCCGATGGCGTGGTTTCGCGATGGCCCGGATGAGCTTGATGGCGGGCGCACTCGGCACAGCAGAAAACAGATTGATGCGGCTGTGGCCGGCAGCCTGAAGCGGCTTCAGACCGACTATTTGGATCTCTACCAATTGCATTGGCCCGATCGCGGCTACCAGGGCTTCGGCTTCCAGTCCTACAAGGACTATTCCGACGATTGGCTGGCTTTTGAGGATATCCTGGAGGCGCTGGACGGGCACGTGAAGGCCGGGCGCATTCGCCATGTTGGGGTGTCGAATGAAAGCCCATGGGGGCTGATGCGGTTTCTTGCGGAAAGCGATAAGCGCGGCCTGCCGCGGATGGCGTCAATCCAGAACGCCTACAATCTGGTCAACCGATCGTTTGAAACGGGCGGCCTCGCTGAAATTGCGCTGCGCGAATCCGTGGGCCTGTTGGCTTATTCGCCGCTCGGGCAGGGCTATCTGACCGGCAAATACCGCAACGGCGCCCTGCCGAAGGGCTCACGCAAGGAAATGTTCCAACGCCTTGGGCGCTATGAGGGGCCCGGAGGCCTCGCCGCGATCGACGCCTATTGCGATCTCGCCGCGGAACTCGGCGTGCAACCGGCATCTCTCGCGCTGAAGTTTGTCGATACACGCCCCTGGGTGACCAGCACGATCATCGGCGCCACGTCGATCACGCAATTGAAGGAGAATCTCGCCGCCTTCGATCTTCCGTGGGCAGATTATCTGGAAAAGCGCGTCGATGCGCTGCACGAGATCCATCGCAATCCGTGCCCGTGAGCCCAAGACGACCGGAGCGCGCGAGAGTTTAAATTTAGGCCAACCCCGGGGCGACCGTACACGGCCACACCGGGGGTGCCCTGAGAAGCATCATGCGGCCCGGTCGCTCGGGGCCTAACTCCCCTGCTGTTGCGGGCGCTTTTGCGGGGCTGGCGTCGGGTCTGCAAAACCGCGATTGCGCAGCAGCGGCTCCACCGATGGTTCGCGTCCGCGGAAGCCGACATAAGCCTCCATCCAATCGCGCGTATTGCCGGCGGAATAGACGAAATCGTACAGCCGCTTCGCCACAGTCGGGTTGAACACATCGCCGGTTTCGGTGAATGCGTCGAAGCCGTCCGCGTCAAGAATTTCCGACCACATATAGCTGTAATAGCCGGCCGAATAGCCGCCCGAGAAGATGTGCCCGAAGTGCGGCGGGCGGTGACGCATGACGATTTCCGGCGGCATCGAAATGCGCGCCAGCGACTCTTTTTCAAACGTGCGCGGATCGAGATTGGCCGGCACGCTCGTCAGGCTGTGGAAGTCGAGATCGACAAATGCCGACGAGGTGAATTCCACCGTTGCAAAGCCCTGCCCAAAAGTGCGCGACGCTATCAGGCGATCAACAAGCGCCTTCGGGATCGTCTCGCCCGTGTCGTAATGCTTGGCGAAGCGGTTGAGGATTTCCGGCGTCAGCAGCCAGTGCTCATAAATCTGGGCAGGGAATTCGACGAAGTCGGTCGCGACCGCGGTGCCGGCCAATGTCGGGTGCCTCACGTTCGACAGCAATCCATGCAAAGCGTGGCCAAACTCGTGAAACAGCGTGTCGGCGTCGTCATAGCTGAGCAGAGTAGGGCTGCCCTTCGACACACTCATGACATTGACCACGATCGGCGCCGTCGCGCCTTCCAGCGTGCTTTGCCGGCGATAGCTGCTCATCCAGGCGCCGGATTGCTTGTTCGGCCGTGCGATATAATCACCGTAGAACAGGCCAACATGGGCGCCGGTGCGATCCTTCACCTCCCACACCCGCACATCGGGATGGTAGACCGGCAGGTCCTTGCGCTCGGCGAATTGCAGGCCAAACAGCCGCTCCGCCACGTAGAATTGCGCGGCGATCATTTGGTCGAGCGAGAAATAGGGGCGCAGTTCATCATCGGAGATGTCGAACTTCGCCTTGCGCACTTTCTCCGAATAATAGCGCCAATCCCAGCCTTCCAGCTTGTAGCCGCCGCGTTCGGCGTCGATCATCGCTTGCATGTCGCCGCGCTCTTCGATGGCGCGGGCCAAAGCCGGGCGCCAAACGCGGTTGAGCAGATCGCGCGCCGCCTGCGGGGTTTTGGCCATACGATCGGCGAGTTGGAAATCAGCAAAGCTGTTGAAGCCCAATAGTCGCGCGCGCTCGGTCCGCAGCGCGACGATTTCCGCGATGATCGCGTTATTGTCTTCCGCGTCGCCGTTATCGCCGCGCGCGGCCCAGGCTTTGAATGCCTTTTCGCGCAGATCGCGGCGATCGGAGAATTGCAGGAAGGATTCCACCGACGAACGCTGCAGCGTGATCACGCCCTTGCCGGGGTGTCCTTGGGCATTGCCGGCGGAAAGCGCTGCATCGCGCAGCGATTTGGGCAGGCCTGCGAAGTCGGCCTCCGTTTCCAAAACCAGCACCCAATCGCGCGTGTCCTTCAGCACATTCTGCGAGAACTGCGTGGACAGGGTGGCGAGGCGCTGATTGATCGCGGCAAAGCGGTCTCGCGCGGCGCCCTCCAGTTGTGCGCCCTGGCGCACAAATCCAGTATAGACGCGCTCGATCAGGCGGCGCTGTTCAGGGCCGTTCAATTGGGCGCGGGCGTCATAGATCGCCTTCACGCGGGCAAACAAAGCTGGGTTCAGCGTGATCGCGTTGGAATGCGCGGCCAGCCGCGGGGCATATTCACGCTGGATCGCCTGGATTTCCGGATTGGTGTTGGCCGAAGCCATGTTGCTGAAAATCAGCTGGGTGCGCTCCAGCAGCTTGCCGGACCGCTCCATCGCCAGGATCGTGTTTTCGAAGGCCGCCGCCGCTGGATTGGCGACGATGGCATCGATCTCGGCGCGGTGTTCGGTCATGCCGCGGTCGAGGCCCTCGCGGAAGTGCGCCTCGACGATTTTGTCGAATTGGGGGGCGCCGAAGGGCAGGGGGCTGGCCATGAAGAACGGATTGGCGGATGCGGCCTGCGGCGTTGGCACGGCCTGCGGCGCTGGCGTTGCGGTGGCGGCGCTGCCGCCGCCGGGCGTGGTGACGCAGCCGGCAACAGTGATCGCGGCCAGCGACAAGCTGGCCAACCAATGGGCGTTCTTCATACTTTATCCCTTGCAACAGCTGTATATTGTTGCGGAGGTAGCGCATCCCGCCAGCGAGGCAAACCTGCAATCGTACCCGTCACTTTGGCCGGCCAAGATCGGAGACGGCCGCAAAGCAGGCCAGGGCGGTGGGGTCGGCCACGGCGCTGGCGGTTTTGGCCTTGATCTCCGCCGCCCACAGCGCCGATTGCGCCGCCCCCAGTTTTTCCAGCGTCCACACCCGCAGCTGCGCGGCGAACATGTCGCGCTCGCGCCAAAACACTTTCGGTTTAAGACGATCGCCGGCCTCGCCCAGTGGCACGCCGCCTTCCACCATGAGGCGCGCTTCCATCAGCCGGCCGATGCGGCGCTGCAGCGCGCGGATGGCCTGCACGGCGCTGGCGTCGGATTGGCTCAACAATTCCAGCGCTTGCGCCCGCTTGCCGCTGGCGGCTGCAAGCACGGCTTCATCCAGCTCCGGCGCGGGGTTGGCGATCGACAGCGCCTGCACATCGCCGACATCGATCGGCCGGCCCAGCTGATGGCCAAACAGGGCCAGCTTTTCGATCTCGGCCCGCGCCAAAATGCGATCGCTTGGCGCTTCAGCCAGAAACAGCGCCAGCGCATCAGCGCTCAGGCTGATGTGGCGCGCATCGATCAGCGCTCTGAGGGCTGCGGCGCGTTCAGCCTCGCTTTCTTCGTAAAAGGCGATGGCGGCGGCTTTACCGGCGGCCTCAAAAGCCCCCACCAGTTTGCCCTTGCCGCTGATCT
>JBIKVO010000032.1:0-13783 GCA_044356795.1 Caulobacterales bacterium | reverse complement strand
CAGGAAGCCATGGATGCAGCCGCGACAACAGACGCCGCCGCCCGCCTGCGCGGTTATCTGCAATCGTCGGGTGATGAAACGCGCGCCCGCGCCTCGCTGACCGGCCCCTCCGCCCGGGAGGACAAGGATTGGCTGCAGGTGCGCGCCGCCAACGACGCCGAACATGCCTTGGCCCTGCTGACGCGGTTTCAAGCGACCTACCCCGATGGGCGCTATGCCGGCGCCGCCGCCGCCCTCGAAAATGATTGGCGCGCCGTCATCGGCGAGGCGCAGGCGCATCTGCAACGACTGGGCTATCCCACAGCCCACAGCGATGGCTTGTTGCACCCGCAAACCCGCGCCGCCGTGCGCGCCTTTCAAAGCGGCGCCGGGCTTGCGCCGGATGGCCAAATTGATCGGGCGCTGATCTTTGCTTTGCAGGGACAAAAACCGCCGCCAAACAATCCCGCACACACCGACCATGGGCGGTCAGCCATCGACATTGCGCCCACATCGTCACCCCCCTCTCTACCAAGGGTCGGACGATAGGCCTTACCCCTCGTCACACTTCGTCGAGCGCGCGCAGCCCCTCAGGGCGGCCCATCAGCACCGCCGTTTCAATCGCGGCGCGGGCGCGGTCGCCGCGCTCCAGCGGCAGCATATGGCCGGCGCCGGGGATGGTGGCGATGCGCGCATCCGGTCGGATGGTCATGGCGTGATCGACGCAGGCGGACGGAAAGGTGGAGCCCTTCTCCGCCCGCAGCGCCACAATCGGACCCGGCGCCCGCGCGAGCGCGACCCAGGGATCATGGCGCTGAGCGGCGAATGTGCGCGCCTCATACATCGGCGCACATGCAAGGCGCAGATCCCCCTCGCCCGTCTCCACCAGCCCATCGGTGAGATAATCGCGCAGCTGCTCATCGGTGAACGCCTTGAACACGCCGCGGCCGTGGAAGGCGGTGAACGCCTCGTCCCGGTCGGCAAAGCGATCGCGCCGGCGCGCGGCGCCGCGGGCGATCGGCGTCATCACGGTGTTGAACAGCGGCGAACCAGGCAATTGGCCAAAACTATAGGTGGCGCTGGGCAGGATCACCGGATCCAACATCACCACGCCACGCACCAGATCAGGGCGCTTGCCCGCGGTGAGCAGCGCGACAACCCCGCCCATCGAATGGCCCGCCAGCGTCACCGGTTGGCCGATCTGTTGCGCGATCAGTTCGATGATGTCGTCGCGGTGAACATTCCAGCTGGCATAGCCGAAGATCGGCGCCGGCAATTGCGACCGGCCATGGCCGCGCAAATCCACCGCCAGGACATGAAAGCGCGCGGCAAACGGCGCCAGCAGCGTGCGATAGGTGATCGCGCAAAATCCGGTGGCGTGCAGAAACACAACGTCGAGCGGACGGCTGGCGTCGCCCCAGGCAACGCCAGCCATGCGCCCGTCGTGCAATTCAAACGCCACGCGGCGGAAAGGGGGCAAATCGCTCATAATCTCAGGGGCCGCGATCAATTGATCGGCGAGTCCTGGCTGGGGTCAACGGGGCCGATCGTCGCCGGGATGATCAGCGGCGCGCCGCCGCCCGTATCGGGCATGGCATCCGCCGTTGCGGCCACCGCCTGCGATGGCGGTGCGGCTTCCACCAGGAAGTCGCCGGCCCGCGGCATCGCCAACGGACGCGGCGGCGTATCGCGCAGCGCCACGCGCATGAAGTCGCGCCAGATCGATGCCGGCATCGACCCGCCGGTGACTTTCCTGGTGCGGCGGGTGTCGTCATTGCCGACCCAGACGCCCGTCGTGACGCCCGAGGAAAAGCCGACAAACCAGGCGTCCTTATAGTCGTTGGTGGTGCCGGTTTTGCCGGCGGATTGGCGCCCATCAAGCCGCGCGCGGGCGCCGGTGCCGGCCTCCACCACGCGCGCCATCAGCAGATTCATGCCGCGCACCTCGCGATCTTCTAGCACCCGATCACGATCGCCCGCGCGCCATTGGTAGAGCACATTGCCATTGGCCCGCCGGATCGCGCTGATGCCAAACGGGCGCACCGCATAGCCGCCATTGGACACCGCGGCGTAGGATTGCGTCAGCTCCGCCAGGCTCATTTCCTGCGCGCCCAAAGCCAGCGACGCATAGTTGAACAGCGCGCTGCGCACGCCGAGCCGCTTGGCGAGATCAATCACGCGCTGGTGACCGGCTTCCTGCGCCACCCGGATCGCCACCATGTTCAGCGATTTTGCGAAGGCAAGAGTCAGCGGCACCGAGCCGAAATACTCGTCGTCATAATTGGCAGGCGCCCAATCGCCGACCATGATCGGCGCATCATCGCGGACAGAATAGGGCGACAGGCCGCGCTGCAGCGCCGCCAGATAGATGTAGAACTTGAATGCCGATCCCGGCTGCCGGCGCATCTGGGTGGTGCGGTTGAATTGGGTGGCCTCAAAATCCGACCCGCCGACCATCGCAATCACGCCGCCATCGTCGTTCACCGCGATCAACGCCCCCTGCGAGACATTCAACGCCTCGCCTTCGCGGCGCAGCGCCTCGGCGATGGCGCGTTCGCCCGCGCGCTGGGCGTCAAGATCAAGCGTGGTTTCGACAATATAATCGTCCCGCTCCTCGCCCAAGAGGCGCGACAAGTCCGCTTCGATCCATTCGCGGAAATAACCAAGATTGCCGCTCGGCGGACGCGACTTGATCGCCAGCATACGATTGGCCGACACCGCGCCGTCACGTTGGGCGGCGGTGATGAAGCCCTCCGCCACCATCTCGTTCAGCACGATGACCGCGCGGTCTTTCGCTTCGCGCGGATCAATCGCCGGGTTCATCCGCGACGGCGCCTTCAACAGGCCGGCCAGCAGCGCGGATTCACCCAAGGTCAATTGGCTTGCGGGTTTGTCGAAATAGCGCTCGCTGGCAGCCTCCACGCCCCAGGCGCCGGCCCCGAAAAACACCCGCGACAAATACAAAGCCAGGATTTGATCCTTGCTGAACCGGCCCTCAAGCCATAGCGCCAACGCCACCTCCTGCGCCTTGCGGCGGAAGGTGCGCTCGTTGGTGAGGAACAGATTTTTCGCCAGCTGCTGGGTGATGGTCGAGCCGCCCTGCACCACGCGGAAATTCTGTGCGTTTTCCACCGCCGCGCGGGACAGGCCCTCAAAATCCACGCCCCAATGATGGAAAAAGCGCTTGTCCTCAATCGCCACCACCGCTTGGCCGACATAGGCTGGCAATTTCTCGAGATCGACCGGCGGCGCGTTTTGGGCGCCCTCGCGCAAAATCACCCGCCCCTTCACATCCACAAAGGTGATCGAGGGGCTGGCCTTGGCCGACCAGAGATCGTCGGTCGACGGCAGATCCCAGGTGACATAGGCCATGAACGCCATCGATGTCGCGACCAAGGCCCCGCCGCCCCAGCCGGCCCAGATCAATATCTGCTTCCACCAGGGGTTGGGCCCGCGGCGGATGGCGCGGCGGGGCGCTTCTTCCCCGGTGCGGCCAGTCAGGCGCGCGACCGCGGCGCCGGCCTCGGCGGCTTTCTCCTTCCCCCAGCGCCAGACAATCGTTGCAATGACCGCAGCCGCAGCCGCGACCGTGTCGGCCTCCTCGCGCACAATTTTTCCCGCCTGGCGCAGCCAGGCAAGGGCGGCGGCGGCCTGCTCTTCGGCCTGGGCCTTGAGGATTTCCAGGCGGCTCGGCTCGCCGCCGACGCGCCATTCAGCGTCGGCCGGATCATCGCCCGCCAGATGATCGCCCGCCTGATTATCGATCGCGTCGCGGCCGGTATAGCGGGCGCCGTCTTCATGCGCCCGCCCGCGCGCTGCATCCTGGCGCGGCGGCCGCGGCGCTTCGCCCGGCAATTGGTCTTGAGGATCCGACACGATAAACCCGTTCTGCCCACAATCAGAGAATCGACAACAGTTTAGGCGTTCCGCGGGGTTGGTTAAAGAGCGCCCCGTAGTTCGGTTCCGTGCCGGTTGTTAACCGGCTCGCGCCGCGCCCCTTATTTACCCTTGCCTGACTTGCCTGATTTGCGACCAAGAAAGACCGCCCATGAGCACTGCGACGATCACCGCAAAAGGCCAGAACACGTTTCCACAAGAGGTGCACACTGCCCGGTGCGGGCAGCGCAAATCTTCGTCGCCGCACTTGGCGCGTCGTCCTTTACCTATGTCGAGGCGACCCGGGGGCAGACCAACGTCGACTGGATTGGCGCCCAAGGCCGGGCGCTCGCCTTTTTCGCCGGTGCGCCGCGTGTTCGGCCCTAAATTCGATCCCCCAGATCGAATTTGGCCGGGCCTCACTGTGCCTGACAACGCCAAAGCGGCGATCGCCAAGGCCTGTTTCTACGAGCCCGACCTGCAGCGCAGCTATGCCGATTTCGCCGCTCATTATGGGATCGGCGTTTTGCCGGCACGGCCTTCCTGCGGGCCGTAAAGAGCCTTGGCATTCCCGACCTGCACTTCCACGATGGACGCCACGCGGCCGCCAGCCGCCTGTTCGAGGCGGGCCTGACGATCGAGCAGGCGCCGCTCGTGACCGGGCACAAGGACTGGAAGATGCTGAAGCGCTCCACGCAGCTGCGGCCCGAAGGCCTGCATGCCGTGCTCGCAAAGCGGAGCGGGCACGGGGCCACCCAGACGACGTTACCCATGTCGATTGCTTTTTCTGGTTAGAATGTTAGACTAGTTTGTTATATTAGTTGAAACGGAAAGTTCTCCAGTGATCACGCTCGGCGCGTTCGAAGCGAAAACGCACCTGTCCGCTCTCCTCGACCGCGTCGCGGCCGGCGAGGAGGTCCTCATCACAAAGCACGGGCGTCCCGTGGCGCGGCTCATCAAAGCTGACGTCGCGGAGAAGTCCGCGGTCGATGACGCGATCGCGAAGCTCAAGGCCCTTCGCAGAGGGACCACGCTCGGCGGCGCGGATTGGAAAGAGCTCCGCGACGAAGGACGGCGATGACCGGCCTCGTCCTCGATTGTTCGGTCGCCACGAGCTGGTGCTTCGAAGACGAAGCCGCCCCCGAGACGGACGCGCTTCTGGAACGCGTGCGCGATGAAGGGGCCATCGTACCGGCCTTGTGGCTTTGGGAAGTCGCGAACGTCCTGACCTCCGCCGTTCGCCGCAGGCGCATCACCGCGAGCGATGCGCGTGCCCGGCTTGCTTTGCTCGCCACCTTGCCAATCGTGGCTGACCCGGACGGCCCCTCGCGCGCATGGCGCGAAGCCTTCCTCTTGGCGCAGACCCACAAGCTGACCGCCTACAACGCCGCCTATCTTGAGCTCGCGGTGCGGGGCGGCCGCGATCTCGCGACCAAAGACACGAACCTCCAGCAGGCAGCGCGTGCGATCGGGGTCAAGGTGATCCCATGAGTACGAGCGATTGTGCCGGCGCGTCAGTTTTTTGTTAGGCTGTTGCGATGCGTCGCGATGAAGCCCTGAGACGTCTGCGTGAACACCGCGAGAGCCTGACCGCTCTTGGGATTGGCCGGTTGTACCTCCATGGCTCCGTCGCGCGCGACCAGGCAGACCAAGATAGCGACATCGACCTTCTGGTCGATCCGGCCGAGACGGCGTTCTTGCTCTTTGACCTGAAGCGGGTGCAAGATGAGCGCACCCGCGTTCTCGGGCGCGCGGCCGAACTGCATGACTACCGCGGGCTCCAGCGATCACCGGCCGTCCGGGCGCGCGTGAGCGCTGACCTCGTCAATGTCTTCTGAGTCTTCTTCTGGGTCTTCTGGCCAGTCGCCGCGCGGGCCGGCATTCCCATAACGTCTAGCAACTGGAACAACCAAAGTTAACGCATCGCATCCCTGCGGTCTTGCGACTGAGCTGGTCCCCATGCGTTGGACGGTTTTGCGTCCTGGATCGCGCGTCGAAAACGGTGGCGTTTGCGGATGCGCTTATCGTGGCAACCGCGGCTTTGGCGGGGGCGACAATCGGGATGCGTCTTCCGCGCTCACCACGGCGACCGGCCGCGCTGAGCCCGTCGCGCCGCTCACATCGGCGTGATCGCCCTGCGATCAAGGGCTTGGCGGGCGGTGGATGACTTGCTCCCGACGGGAGGCATCGCCATATTCGGGGAAGTCTTGTGGCGGACGCCGATTGGGCCCGCCCGATTGGAGGACTCTATGAACGATTATCTGCGTCAGGCGCAGTCAATCCCCGGCACCGCCGATATGGCGCGGGACGTGGGCCTGCGCAACTTCATGCTCGGCGTCTACAACAAGATGGCGCTTGGCCTGGTGCTCACCGCCGCTTTGGCCTATATCGTCGGCACCACGCCGGCCTTGATGCAGGCCATCTTCGGCGGCCCGCAGCGTTATGTCGTGATGTTTGCGCCGCTGGTGATCCTGCTCGGCTCCAGCTTCCTGATGCGCAATCCGTCGCCGGTTGGGGCCAATCTGGTCTATTGGTCGGTGGTGTCATTGATCGGCATCGGCATGGGCGCGCTGGTCATGCACTATGCCCGCATCGAAGGCGGCATGATCTCGGTGGCGAAAGCCTTCTTCGTGACCGCGTCGGCGTTCGGCGCGCTGTCGCTGTGGGGCTACACCACCAAGCGCGATCTGACCGGCATGGGCACGTTCCTGATCATGGGCCTGATCGGTTTGATCATCGCCTCGATCGTCAACATGTTCATCCAGTCCGGCCCGCTCGGCTTTGCGATCTCGGTCATCGGCGTGCTGATCTTCGCCGGCCTGACCGCGTTCGACACCCAGCGCCTGAAGTACAGCTATTATGAGATGGGCGGCGACGCCCGCGCCATCAATGTGACCACCACGTTCGGCGCACTCAGCCTGTATCTGAACTTCATCAATATGTTCCAGCTGATCCTCAGCCTGATGAGCCCGCGCGAGTGATCGTGCGCTAATCTGGAACACCTGGTCAGCGAACGCCCCGGCCCCACGGTCGGGGCGTTCTGCTGTTGCACCCGGCTCAGCCACGAAACAGAAGGGCGGCCAGAAAGAGGGGCAGACGGGGGGCCAGAATGGGGGGCCAGAATGGGGGGCAGACGGGGGGGCGCGAATGCGGTAACGGTCCCGCCATGGAGGTCACAGCGCCATGAACGGACTGATGCTGATGGGGCTGGCGACGCTGGTCTTCCTGCTTGCCGCCGGAGGGGTCTTCGCCGCCGCCCTGGGGGTGTTTCGCTTTGCCGGGCGCGCCGTCAACCGAAACAATGCCGCGGGCGCGCGGGCCCTGTATGGCGCATTGGCGCTGGCCTGCTTTGCCGGCATTTTCGCAGCCGTCGCTGCCGGCTTTATCGGCGTCACGACGCTGATGTTCGACGCCATGATCCAGGACGACCTGTGAAACACGACGCCCCGCCGACAGCCATGAAAGACTCAGACCTCCTGAAGGACCTCTGGTATTTCGCCGCCACCAGCGACGAACTGAAGCCGGGCGCGCACTTCCGCCGCGAAATCCTGGGCGAGCCGGTCATGCTCGGCCGCGGCCGCGATGGGCGCCTGTTTGCTATCCGCGATATCTGTCCGCACCGCGCTGTGCCCTTGTCCGCTGGCCGCCAGGTCGATCATGACGGCCAGCCGACGATCGAATGCCCCTATCATGGCTGGCGCTTCGGTGCAGACGGGCAATGCAAGCACATGCCGTCGCTGGTGGAAGGCCAGCCCTATGAGCCGGGCCGTGTGCGGGTGCGGCGCTGGCCCACGCACGAAGCCAATGGCGCGGTGTTTGTCTATGTGGCGTCCAATCCCCGCTTCGACGGCGAACCGCCTTTGCCGCCGCCGGATTTCGCGCAAGCCACAGACCGCCCGAAATTCGTCGTCACCCGGATTTTTGAAGCGCATATGGACAATGCGGTCGTCGGCCTGATGGACCCGGCGCATGTGCCGTTCGTGCACAATCAATGGTGGTGGCGCCCGCCCAGCGCCGGCCTCAAAATCAAGCAAAAAGCGTTTGAACCCCGCGAACACGGCTGGGCGATCGCGAAACACCAGCCGAGCGGCAATTCCCTGGCCTATCGCGCGCTGTTTGGCGGCGATGTCACCACCGAGATCGTCTTCAAGCTGCCAGGCTATCGCTGGGAAGTGGTGGAGAACGCCAAATCACGGCTCTTCACGCTCACCTGCCTGACCCCGGAAACCGAGGCGCGCACGCGGATCACGCAGATCACCTATTGGCAAGGCGCGCCGCTGATGGACATGATGAAGCCGGTCCTGATCCCGGCGGCGAAAAAATTCCTCGATCAGGATGGCCGCATGGTCGATCTGCAGAATACGGGGCTGAAATACCAGCCGGGCATGATGTGGATCGACGATATCGACGTGCAGGCCAAGTGGTACATGAAACTGAAACGCGCATGGATGGCGGCTCAGGCCGATGGCCGGCCGTTCGCCAATCCGCTGCAA
The DNA here is from genome assembly GCA_044356795.1 of Caulobacterales bacterium. GTDB lineage: Bacteria > Pseudomonadota > Alphaproteobacteria > Caulobacterales > Aquidulcibacteraceae > JBIKVO01. Next base: position 5,435 of record JBIKVO010000032.1, on the reverse strand, counting down.
GCAGCAACCCTGCGCTGGCGGAGTTGAACGCCGTCGCCCTCAATGCGGCTCCTCCCCGCCCGACACATTCATGCTCTCCGCAGTGATATAGGCAGCCTGATCGCTGCACAGCCAAGCCACCGCATTGGCCGTATCCTCCGGCAAACCAGGCCGGCGCAGCGGAATGCGCCCCGCCATCGCCTTTAGATAGTCGTCCACATTGGCCGCGCCGACCACCTTGGCAAAATAGTCGTTCTGCCAGGCGCCCAAGCCGGTGGTGACATGGTTGGGACACACATTGTTCACCGTGATCGCGTGCGGCCCAAGCTCCACCGCCGCAGACCGCGCCAGCCCCACCAGACCATGCTTGGAGGCGGTATAGGCCTGCGCGTGCGGGAACCCGCTTTTCGCCGCCTGGCTGGCGATATTGATGATCCGCCCGCCCTTGCCGCCATTGGTTTGGTTCTGCGCGATCATCCGCCGCGCCGCCGACTGGATGCCCAGAAAGCAGCCCTTCAGGTTCACATCCAACACCGCATCCCAATCGGCCTCGCTCACCTCCAAAAGCGGCTTCATGATATAGCCAATACCGGCATTGTTCACCCAGATGTCGAGGCGCCCGAATATGGTGAGCGCGTGGTCGGCCAGCGCCTCCACCTCCGCCGGAACCCGCACATCGCACGCGCAAAGCGTTACCTCTGCCCCCATGGCGCGGATTTCGGCGGCGATCTGCTCCATCTCGCTCAGCTCGCCGACATGGGCCGCAGCCGTGGCCGCGTCCCGGGCGCGGCCGATATCCGACAGCACAATCTTGGCCCCCTCGGCGGCCAGTTTTTTGGCGATCGCTTCGCCGAGGCCCTTTTTGCGCCCCGAACCGGTGATGACCGCGACTTTCCCCAACAGGTGCTGCGCGCCCATGGCGACCTCCCTCAATCCGTTTCAACAGCCCAAAGCGCCCGCTTGCGACGAAAAGCGCAACGCCGTATTCACCACGAATAGATATATCCTTTAACGATCGATCCCCCCGTGCCGCAACCTGTCAAGGAGCGCCCCATGCCCGCCGCCAAGGCTGCCGCCCAAAAAGCGCCCAAGCCCTCGCCCGCCACGCTGAAAGCGCCCAAAAAGCTGAAGGCCAAAGGCAAAACAAAAAAGGCCGCCGCCGCACCGGTCGCTTATGACGGCCCCCCGGACTACCGCGTGGTCGGGCGGCACGGCATGTATGCCGAGGTGACGCACGATGAAATCGCGCGCTTCAACTTCCTTGCCCAGATGAACCGGCACCTGTCGACCAGGGTGATGCCGGGGGTGAAAACCGCGTTCGACACGCGCGTTGAACCCGCCTTCAAAAAGGCCCATAAACGCCCGTTCAAGGATCGCCACGAAGTGCGCAAGGCGCTGCTGGATGAGCCGCTCTTTCAATGGTGGAGTGCGCTGCGCCGCGCCACGATGGAGCAGCGCCAACAGGCCGGCCGCTGGGTCACGCTGCGCCAGGGCGATCGGCTGAATGCCCGCGCGGCCGCGCTGTTGAAAGGCGACAAGCGCTTGAAGCTTGATCCGGCCCTGGCCTTGCCGCGCTATGTCACAGCGGTGGATCATCACTGCATGCCCGGCAGCTACCACACCGAACTGGTCGCCGGCGATGTGACCGGTCCCGCCAATTACGATATCGGCATTTTCGCCACCACCGGCGGCATGCTGGGCCTGTACAATGACGGCGGCGGGCAAGCGATCGCGACATGGCTGAAAGAGACCATGCCGGATCTGAAGCCGAAGCGGATCCTCGATCTCGGCGCCGGTCTTGGCCACAATGTGTTGCCGATCGCGCAGGCCTATCCCAACGCCGAGATTGTGGCGGTGGATGTCGGCGCGCCGATGCTGCGCTATGGCGCAGCGCGCGCGAAAGCCTTGGGCGTCGACAATGTCGCCTTCGTGCAAGGCGATGTCAGCGATCTCAAACAGTTTGCCGATGAAAGCTTCGATCTCATCCATTCGTGCATGTTCCTGCACGAAACCTCGATGACGGCGATGCCGAAAATCTTCCAGGAAACACACCGCCTTTTGGCGCCGGGCGGTGTCGTGCTGCATGTTGAACAACCGCAATATGCCAAGGACATGCCCGTGTTTGAACAGGCGATGCGCGATTGGGATGCGTTCTACAACAACGAACCCTTCTGGACGAAAATGCACGAAATCGACCTCGACGCCGTCATGGAAAAAGCAGGCTTTGCCCGCGACACGCTGATCCATGGCGGCGTTGCCGCGGTGGTGGATCCGAAACTGTTTCCCGAAGCCGCAAAAGACGCCAAGCAGGAAGATTATGGCCGAAAAGCTGCCTGGCATGTCGTGGGCGCCAAGAAACCCGCCAAAGTCGCGCGCAAAAAGGAGGCCGCATAATGGGCGCCAATCCGGCCTCGACGCTTGATCCGCTCGCGCTCTCGGGCGCAAAGGCGAAAGGCAAGCGCCCCTATTTTCTCGAACACCACGACACCGAGCGCGTCTTGAATATCGTCATGACGCTGGCGCAGGAAGTTGCGGTTCTGCGCGAACGGATGGACACGATCGAGCGCCTGCTGGAGAAAAAGAAAACCATCTCGCGCAAGGATATCGAAGCCTTCACGCCGTCCAAGGCGGAGGCGGCCGAGCGCGGCCTGATGATGCAGGAATTCATCACCCGCGTGCTGCGCGTTGTGCAGCAAGAGCGTGAAGCCCTGGACGCGGAAGAGCAAACCTCCGAGGCCGTCGCCGACGAGCTGGCAAAAGCATGAGTGCGATCTCGTCGCTGATCCGAGCAGCGATCATGGTGCGCGATCTTGAGCGCGCAAGCATGTTTTATCGCGCGCTTGGGCTCACCGAAATCTATTATGAAGGCGCACTGGATAGCGCCTCATCGTCACAAGCGCTGCATGTGCCCGCCGGCGTCGCCGTGCACTGTCGCATTCTGAAACGGCCAGACACCGCGAATTTCGGCATGATCGGGTTGTTCGAGATTTCCAACCCGACACTTGAACCCATGCCAGAGGCGCCGTCTTTGGCCCCGCGCGCGGGCGAAACCGTGATCGTGTTTTATGTCGACGATATCGACCGTGCGATCGCAGCCGCGCAGGCCGCCGGCGCCGGCAGGACGGCGGCGCCCACGCTCTTCACCATGCCCCATCGCAGTCAACGCGAGGCGGTTTTGCGCGATCCCGACGGCGTGCTGGTGAACCTGGTGGAGCGCAACCCGGATGAGCAGTTCCGCGCTGTTTCGGCCCCCTGATCAAGGCCCCCTGATCAAGGCCCCCTGATCAAGGCCTGCTGGAATAGGTGAACATCGCATCCGGCATCGGCGCATTCAGGATGAAATCCGTCCAGATGATCTCGTTCTGTTTGACGCCATTATACAGCAAGCGCACCCGGCGCGGCTGCACCCAATCCACCCCGGGCTTGCGATAAAAGTCTGAATAGATCCGCTCATGCCAGCCGCGCGGCGTGACAAAGCCCACCTTCAAAATCGAAAAGTCGCGCGCCGAGATGCAAAACAGCGTTTCGGCATGGGTTGGATCAATCACCATGATCAAATGGCACCCAACGCCATCGACCCATTCATCCATCAGCCGCTCCAGCCGGTAGCCGTCGTCCAACGCAAAACGGATCACGCCAAACCCAAAATTCTCCGACCACTGGCGATCTGCCGCACTTGGCGGCTGCACCCCGTCTTGCGTCCATGTGCGCTCGCCATCAAACGCCAGCTGTGTAACGAGCGCACCGTCGCGATAGGAATCGATGCGCACCTTGCCATCCGCGCCGTGCGCATTGGGTTTAAAGTCGGGATATACGCGCCACATTTCGTGGCGCTCATGGATGCGCGCCTGCCCGCCATCATAAAAGATCGCGTAGCCGCGCAGATAAAGCGTTTTGGGCCGCCGCCATGTCTCACCGCCTGCAGCCAGTGTCGCGCGTTCAACGATGTCGCGCGCAGACAGTTCGGGATTGATCTGCACGCCGGCAAGCGGCGGCGCGCCAGGCCCAGGCGGCAGCGCCGCTGCCGGCGATGGCGGCGGGTCCAGCGTCCATCCGCCGCCTTCGATATTGGGCGCCGCCGCCTGCGGTGCTGCACACGCAACCAAGCCAAACACCGCCATGAGAATCGCGAAGATGCCCATTCTACGCTCCCGGCTGCTCCACCACCAACACATCCACATCCGCCAAGGGCGCACGCGCGGCCTTCAACGCCGCATAGTCCGGCGAATTCCAAAATGCATCCAGTGCAGCCCGATCGGGCCATTGCGACACCACAACCGAACATCCATCACCGGCCCCGCTCAACACGCTTTCAAGCGCCACCGCCCCGGGCGCGCGCACCACATAGCGCCCGCCAAAGCGTGCGATCAGCGCCGCTGCAGGCTTGCCGTAAGCCTCCAAAAAACGCGGGCGATCCTTCACCTTCGCGAGGACAATCATGAAGACGGCCATCCCTTAGGCCCTCCGGTTTGCGATGATCGACAAATACGATATCAAGGCTAGACACCACCACCCCGCACGACAAGTTCGGAGTATGCCATGCGATTGCTGCGCGCCGCCACCATGACCGTTGCCGATCTGGCCCGCACGCAGGCTTTATACAGCGCATGGCTGGGCTATCGCACGGTGGAAAGCGGGGTGCTCAGCGCGGCGCTGGCGGCAAGCTGGGGTGCGCCAGAAAGCGCTGGCGCCCGCATGGCGCTGATGCAGCCTGAAAGCGGCGCCGACATCTTCCTGCGCTGTGTTGAGCAAACGCCGCATCCAGATTACCGCGCCCTGCGCAGCTATGGCTGGGCTGCGATTGAAATCTGCGTGCAGGATGTGCTGGCGGTGAACGCGCGGATGGAAAAGAGCCCGTTCAAGATTATCGGCCCGCCAAAGGAATTGGATGGCCTGCCCGCGATTTTCCCCATGCAGGTGCAAGGCCCCGACGATGAAATCGTCTATCTCACACAGATCCGCAGCGACCTGCCAAATTATGATTTGCCGCGCGCGCAATCGCTGATTGATCACCTGTTCATTCTGGTGCTTGCCGCGTCTGACATGAAAGGCGCCGTGCACTGGGCGCAGGACACGCTTGGCCTGTCGTTTGGGCGCGCGATGAAAATCGTCTACACCATGCTGACAAACAGTTTCGCCACCCCGCCAGAGCGTCTTTATGAATTGTGCACCCTGCTGCATGATCGCGATGTCTTCTTTGAGTGTGATCAATATCCGCCGCAAGCCACGCCGCGCCCTGCCTTCGTCGGATGCCTGCCGCCAGGAATTGTGTCTGCATCGCTGCGTATTCCCGATTTCACGGCGCGCCTTGCACAATGGCAAGACTGGATGATTGCCCCGCCCGCCGTGCACGCCGGCGCCCTCTATGCCGGCAAGCACAGCGCCACCCTGCGCGGACCGGACGGCACTTTGTATGAAGTGATCGCAGCATGAAACAGGTTGTTCTGAAGCATGCA
>JBIKVO010000031.1:0-13805 GCA_044356795.1 Caulobacterales bacterium | reverse complement strand
ATCGGCGGTGTTGGCCGCACTGCGCGACAAACGCGATCTTCGTTTTCATGGCGGGTTATTGTCACCCGCACACCTCACTTTGCTTAACGCGGGGTGTGTACGCGATGCGCCCGGCGCCTTGACTGGCGGAATAGCCCTTGGCGATGAGCTGTTTTATGATGCGCTGGCGGGCCAGCCATGCGTGCGTATGGCGCCCATTGAACACACGCACAATCTGGATGTATTGCGCGCGCTTTCGCCATTTATTGCAATCAATGCGGGGTTGGAGATTGATCTGTTTGGCCAAGTGAATGCCGAGTGGGCCGGCGCCCGATGGATCGCGAGCACTGGCGGCTTAAGTGACTTTGCGCGTGGTGCGCGCGCTGCTGACGGAGGGCGTTCGATCATCGCTATTCAAGCCGCAGGCCCAAGCGGCGAAAGCCGCATCAAGGCACGATTAACGTGCCCGACGATCACGTTGGCGCGCGCAGACGCCGATATCTTTGTCACCGAGTATGGCATGGCGATGGTAAAGAATCTTGATGTGGAAGCGCGCGCCCGGGCCATCATCGCGATCGCTGCGCCAAACCACCGCGAGTCATTGGCGGCAGAATGGGCGGCAGCATGAGCGAAACAGTGCTGTACCGCGCGATTGCGGATCGTCTGCGACGCGACATTTACGAAGGCCGCCTTCTCCCCGGCGCCCGTCTCCCTACAGAACAAGACATCACAGAAACCCATGGCGTGTCGCGCCACACCGCGCGCGAAGCGCTTCAATTGTTGCGCCACGAAGGCTTGATCACACGACGCCGTGGAGCGGGGACTGTTGTTGCAAGTCCGGACGACCGCACAAGCTTCAGCCAATCAATCGATGGCGTCAACGCGCTTTTGCAATACGCGAAAGCGGTGCGCCTGGAGATCATTACCTTTGCACGCATGCGCACTGGCGAGGCGAGCCGCCTCCATCTGCCTGAGAAGCCCGGATGGATCGCCATCACCGGCGTGCGCCGGGCAAAGCGCGGAGGGCGCGCCTTGGCGGCGACGCGAATCGCGGTGCGTGCGGACTTGTGCCCGCCCCGCGCTGATATCGAACGCTGGAGCGGCGCGATCAACGCCTTGATCGCCGAAAGCAGCGGCATTATCGCTGCACGGATCGAGCAAACGATCACCGCCCTAGCTTTGACAAAACGCGACGCCGCCTTGCTCGACGCCGAGACCGGCGCACCCGCCTTGCACACGGAGCGTCGGTATTTTGACGCTGCAGGCACGGTTTTTCAACAAAGCCAGTCAGTGCATCCAGGCGATCGCTTTGCTTACACAATGCGCCTGGATCGCGATTAACGCGCCCTATTTCGCCAACTTGAATACATCGGTGAAGAACAATGTCTCTGCTTCACGCTGCGCTTCTTGATTGGGGCGTTTAGCAAAGCCATGGCCTTCATCGCGAGCCAACATGAACCAGGTTTTTCCACCATTGGCGCGCACCGCGCTTAATATTTGCTCAGCCTCAGAGGCGGGAACACGCGGATCATTGGCGCCGTGAACCACAAACAGCGGCTTGGTGATTTTGCGTGCATTTGTCAGTGGACTGATGGTTTGCAGGAAAGCGCGCATATCGAGATCGCTTTCGTCGCCGTATTCGACACGGCGCAGATTGCGCCGATATCCTGCGGTGTTTTCAAGGAATGTGACGAAATTGGAAATGCCCACAATATTCACGCCGCCAGCAAGACGATCATTATAGTGCACCATCGACGCTAGCACCATGTAACCGCCATAGCTGCCGCCATACACGACAACGCGATTTGGATCGAGGTTGGGCTGTTTGGCGATCCAATCAAGCAGCGCGCCTATATCCTTCACACTGTCTTCACGCAGCTTCCCGTTGTCGAGATCGACGAAGGCCTTGCCATAACCGGTAGAACCGCGCACGTTCGGCGCGATCACAGCCGCGCCCAATTCGTTCACCCAATACTGAATCGTGGACGAGAAGCCAGGCCGGAATTGCGCCTCTGGCCCGCCGTGAATTTGAATAATCACTGGCGCCTTTGCGGAAACATTTTGGCCGCCTGCTTTCGGCAGATATTGAAAACCCGTGATTGTGCGGCCGTCGAAACTTGGCCACTCTATCAGCGTCGGCGCCACGAAAGCCTGCGGGTTCAGCCCACCCACTTCGCTTTGCGTCCAACGGGACAAGCGACGGGCCGTTAAATCCCACACATGCACATCGCCGGGCGCCGTCGCGCTGTTGAGCGTAAAACCTAGCCGCGTGCCCGCTTCGTTAAAGCTCACACCGCCAACAATACCAGCCGGCAATTGTGGCGCCGGCAATTGCCGGCCACTGCGCATGTCCATGATCATGAGCTTGGACAGACCCGCCTCATTCACCGTGTAGGCCAGAGTGCGTCCATTTTTCGAGAGATCGAAGGATTCCACATCCCAGCGCAGGTTCAGCGGCGTCACCGGTGTGCGGGCGCCGCTGGCGAGATCGAGACGCACGACGCGGGCAAAATCACTGCCCTCGTTCGTTAACAATATAACACTTTTGCCGTCTGGCGTGAATTCACCGCCATCATAGGCGACATTCAAATCCGGCGTGAGTTCACGCGTGGCGCCGGTTGCGATGTCCAATAAAAACCGCTTGCTCTTTGTGATCGAGATATATTCGCCAAGAAGCAATTGCTTGCCGTCTGTGGAAAAATCGATTGGCGCGACTGCACCATTCCCCTCCAGCGCAACACGGCGACTGTTTGGCGCGTCAGCATCCGCGATTAGAATATCATAATCGGGATCATCTTTTTTAGCGCGCGCCCACGCCAAAGACCGGCCATCGTCAGTGAACGCAAAGCCCTGATTGCGCGTGCCGGTTTCAGTCACCTGACTGGTGAGGCCCGTTCTTGGATCAAAAAGATAACCCTGAAAGAACTCATCGCCGCCGGTGTCTTTGATGAAGAAGATTTGGCCCGAACCGCCAGGTCGAACGCCGCCGGCCGCGACAGGCTCGCGGTAGAAGGTCAACTGCGTGCGGGCGCCCATTGGCATGGCAAGCTGATGCAATTGCGCCGCATCGCCAAAGCGGGTGGCGATCAACACGCCGCCATCGGGGGTGAAATCCTGAAAAGACGCAGAGCGCGTATTGACATATTGGCGCAACCGCTCGCGCACCGCGGCGGGAGTGTCTGGCACATTTTCGAGCACCAGTTGCCCGCGCTCCATCCGTTGTGGCGTGGGTGTTAGAGATTGCGCGACAGCAGCTCCGGAAAGCGCGGCAATCGCGACGAAAGCAAAAGTCATGCGCAACATGATGTGAGGCCTCCCGGGTCGACGAGGCTCTTCCCTGCCGTACTCATCGATAAACGACAAGCAGAAAGGTGATCACGGCTGCGCCAGCCCCCGTTAGGCGACCTTTATTTCGGTGTCGCGGTCATGCTCCGCCACCCAATGGCCGGGCGCTGCTTCAAGCAGCTTGGGGCGATATTGCTCCGCATCCGGATCATCCTTCAGCCGTGACTTGAGAAACCGCAGACTTGCTCGGCTATCCAACGGCGACGGCAGATCACCCACCAAGCGCACGCGCGGACGAGTGCGCGCGGCCTCAGGATCGAGCACCGGCGCGGCGGACAACAAGGCCTTGGTATAGGGGTGGCGCGGATCACTGAAGATCGCGTCAACGGGCCCCAGTTCCACCGCGCGACCAAGGTACAGCACCATCACACGGTGGGAGATTTCGCGCACAACCGCGAGATCATGGCTGATGAACATCATCGCCAACCCCATTTCTTTTTGCAGGCGGATCAACAGGCCGACTATCTGCGCCTGGATTGACACATCCAGCGCCGAAACCGCCTCATCGCAGACCACCAGTTTCGGTTGCAGGATCATCGCGCGCGCAATGCCAACACGCTGGTTCTGTCCGCCGGACAATTCATGCGGGTAGCGATTGATCAAAGCCGGGTCGAGACCGACCTTCGCCATCATATCCGACACCGCCTGTTCGCGTTCAATCTGCTGCAATTCCGGACGGAATGTGGTGAGCGGTTCTGCAATCGATCGGCCGATCGTCATCCGCGGATCGAGGCTGGCGAGCGGGTCTTGAAAAACGATCTGTAAATCTTTGCGCGCGCCGCGGACGGTGGCGCTATCGGCTGGCAATAAGCCGCGCCCCAGAAACGACACCGCACCATCGGTGGCGTTCACCAGGCGCAACACTGCGCGAGCCAATGTCGACTTGCCGCAACCACTTTCTCCTACCACCCCGAGCGTTTCGCCAGGGCGCAAATCAAACGAAACGCCGTCCACTGCCTTCAAGGTTTTGGTGGCGCCAAACAGGCCGCCCTCAGTCTTGACCGGGAAATAAACTTTGAGATCTTTGGCTTCGACCACCGGGGCGACACTCGCGCTTGGCGCGGCGCCAATCGCTGCTTCACCGACATGGCGGCGGCTGTCGATCCGCGGCACAGCATTGAGAAGCTCGCGCGTGTAGTCAGCTTGCGGCGCGCGCAGCAATGTTGCAGCCTCGCCCTGCTCCACGATTTCGCCGCGCCGCATCACAATAATGCGATCCGCCATCCGCGCGATCACGCCCATATCGTGGGTGATCAAGGCCAACGCGGTGCGCGTTTCATCTTTCAGATCCTGCATCAGATCGAGCACCTGCGCCTGCACTGTTGCATCAAGCGCCGTCGTCGGTTCGTCCGCGATCAGAAGCTCAGGGCCCGTCATCATCGCCATCGCGATCATCACGCGCTGCCGCATACCGCCTGACAATTCATGCGGATATTGCCCAAGCCGGCGCACCGCTTCTGGGATGCGCACCTTTTCCAGCCATTCCACACAGCGCTTGCGCGCCGCATCGCCGTGTTCTTTGAAGTGGTGGGCCAGCGCCTCCCCCATTTGCGCGCCAATTGTCATGTGCGGCGTCAGAGCCGTCAGCGGATCCTGGAACACGACCGAGATTTTGCGCCCACGCAGCGTGTTCAACTGCGAGCGGCTGACCCCGAGGATGCCGCTACCCTGAAACTGCACGTCGCCACGGGCGGTTCCGTTTTCCGGCAGCAGACCCAAGGCGGCAAGGAATGTCTGGCTCTTGCCAGAGCCGCTCTCCCCGACCACGCCCAGGCACTCGCCCGGCTTGATCGCAAACGAGACCCCGCGTACCGCATTGACCATGCCGTCGGGGGTGGTGAAATCGACCGTCAGGCCGTTTACCGAAAGGACTGAATTCATCATCCGTGTTTTTTGCGGAATGATCGCGGCAAAGTCCACAGGGCAACGCTGTTGAACGCCCCATGGCAAGCCCCAATAACCGCGCACAGACGCGGCAATCGGTTTGCGCCTCGCAGAGGCGTGATGCCCGTCACTGGAAGGTGATTGGCGCTGGCGGGGGCGGTTTGGGCATGAGTGGGCAATGCTTTCTACCCTGCTTTCCGCGCTTCAGCGGGCCTGCCGTGCGTCCGCCCGTTGGGTCGCTGCGGCGATGTGCGCGATGACCTTGGGCGCCAGCCCCGCCCCCGCAGCCGCCGACTCGGCCGCCGACTCGATGGTGGGCAGGTTGGTGTTGGTGGAGTTCTTCACCGCACAGGGGTGCGATCCCTGCCGCCCGACCAGCCACAGCCTTGCGCAGTTGGCCAGCGCCCGGGACATCCTCCTGCTGACCTTCTCAGTCGACCATTGGGACTATCTCGGCTGGCGCGACACCCATGCCAAGCCCGAATTCACGTTGCGGCAGCGGGCCTATGCGGCCGCCATGGGCATCCGCGGCCTCACCACCCCGCAAGTGGTCGTGAACGGGGCGCACGCTGAAAGCGGCGCGGCCTCCTCGAGGGTGCGCGATGTCATTGCCCGCACGCCCGGGGCACGCCCAATCACCCTGCGCGTGATACCCGGCGTCAACGACATCATTTCCATCACGATTGGGCGCGGGCCGCTGCGATCGCCACAGGCTGATGTTTGGCTTGTCTCGTACAACCCAACCCCCACCGCAATCACGCCCGAGCGGGGCGAGGCCGCGGGTGTGTCGGTCGTGCAGCACAATGTCGTAACGGACCTGGAAAAGATCGGCGCATGGGCAGGCCGGCCCAAGCGGTTTGATGCGCGATGTGCGTCGGCCTGCGCGATCATCGTGCAAGAACCCAATGGCGGCGCCGTGCTTGCGATCGCCGACCATCGCGCCGACAATGCACGGATGGCTCAACGCCCATAACGCACCAAGCTCGACAGCGGCGCCGTCAGGCTGCGCGCCTCCAGATCGGTGATTTGATAGGCCCACGCCGCCGCCCGCGTGTTAATGTCCACCGCGGCGCGCGTGGCCTCGGCCATAGCACCTTGCGCACGCAAGGTGATCCAGTAGCGGCCGTCAACGCCTTCTAAAACCGAGGCATCGAGGATCAGGCCGGCGAAGGTTTCGATCTGCACCTGGCCCAGTGTGCGCGCAGATGCAACCATCGCCGCCGGCGCAACATCACTGGGCGCCAAGCCTGCAAACGCATGTGCCGTCGCGGACACGCCAATGGGTGCGATCACCGGCAAGGTTTCATGCGGCGCGGCCACAGAAAAGCTGGCCGCCACGTCGCTCCGCAACAAACGATAGGCTGGCCCCTCAATCGGTGTTACCGTGACTGATCGCACCGCTTCCCGCGCGATCGCCGCCGGGGCGAGATCGAGCCAAACAGCCGGTTGATTGGGCGCAGGCGGCGCATCGGCGAGTTCAAAAATCGCCGCCTGATCCGCGCGGCGCGCAAAAACGCCTGCACCGGCTTGGCGGTATCCCAACCATGCAGAAAACAGCACTGCATCTTTGGCGCCGGCGATCGTCAGTGCGATTCCGGCCCCATCAATATCGGGATCATCGAGATTGAACGGCGCGAGCGTCGCCGGATCGGCCGCCAAAAGTATGGCGCCCGTCCCATCGAGGGCGCGCAAAAAGGCTCTGACACGGTCCACCGCAACGGCGTGGTCGCGGCGTTCACGCAAAACAAAGCCTGATTGCGTGCGCGCGATTGTAAGCGTCTGCGCGCGATCGCGGATGATGATGCGGGAAATCTGCGCTTCACGCGGCGCCAAGGGCGCGGTGAACGGGGAAACCATGTGCGCCTGTTCCATGGCGCGGCGCTGAACACCCAGCGCCAACGCGCTGGCCAAGCACAACCCCACTGTGACGGCAAGAATCAGCGCCGCGATTTTCCGGCGCGAGGCCTGCGCGATGGTCATGGCTCTGCCTGTCATCGCCGCCGCCCGCGCAGCACAAACATACTCCACAGAAAAATCAAAAGTGGGCCAATCGCCGCTGCGATTGCAACGCCCCACAACGGCGCTTGGGCCGCCTGCGGCGCGGGCGCAGGCGAAAACGCGTCTCCACCGCCGCCGGCAAGAACGCGGATGGCCTGGCGTAGGAACAACGCATTATCCGCCACATCCTGGAACGCCTCTCCACGCCCTTCCCGATAAAAACGATCGAGCAGGAAATCTGCATCGGCCATCACAAGGACGTCTCCGCCGCCCAAGCTTGCATCGCTGCGGGCGCGAACCGCCCACGCCACGTCCGACTGATCAAACGACGACTGCAAGACACGCTCTACCGTTGGTCTCTGCAACGCTTCGAACGCCACCATGCGGCCCGTGCGGCTGGTACTCCGCGCCAAGACTTGCGTGTGCACGCCTCGTGTTGGGCGGATCAAAACAGCACCGCTGGCTGCAAGATTGACGCCCCTGGCAAGCGCCAAGGACTCATCGATCTGCGCTCGCCAGAATAGCGGCTGCGGCGCTGCGAGCAGCGCACCGTCCGAACCGCGCAGCTGCACCGGTAAAGCAGCATCACGATCAAGCACCACATCCGGCGATGCAGACAAGCCATAAACACTGAGAACATCGGTGAGCGTTGAACGCTCTGGTGTTTGTGCCGGTGCGCGCCAACGATCAAGATCGGCGGCGCCCAAAAACGCCGGATCCACCGCAATCACCGCCCGACCGCGCTGCGCAAGGAATTGCGCCACCGCATTTGTTTGGGTTGACGCCAACGGCCACGGGTGCAGAACCGCCAAAATTTCCACTCCTTGCGGGATTTCGGCAAAGTCACGCGCCAGCACCGTCAACCGTGTTTCGTGATGCAAATCAACAAACACCGATGGCGTCGTGGGATCGCCGCTCAAGACATCCGTCGGCAAGGCCGTAATCAGGGCGACATGCGGCGGCCCGCGCACGGCGGCTTGCTGAAGCAAAGCGATCAGCGCCGATTCTGCATCGCCATTTCGCACTGCATCGCCATTTCGCACTGCATCGCTAGTGCGCATCGCACCGATCAGCGGCTTAAAGGACAGCCAAAGAGACGGTCCAGCGGTCTGCTGCGGCGCTAGTGCACTGCGCACCACCAATCGCGGACCGGCAATGCGCGCAGCCTCTGCCAACATCGCGCGCGCATGCGCAACGTCATCGCCATGGCGCAATGCATCTGGCGTGATATGCAGTATCACGGTCGCGGGTGAAGGCAGATTGCGCAAAAGAGCTGCCGTCGATGCCCGCACGCTGTTGTGTTGATCTGCACTGAGATCGACGCGGGCGCCGCCGCTCAATATAGGCGCGATCAACGCTACGCACACGAACGCGATGGCTGCACACAGCGACGCCAGAAGGGCAAAATATTGTGCGCGCATCCGATCAACCGCCTCGACGGGCCACAAGCGCGGATGCCGTAACACCCGCCGCAAGCCATGCAGCCGAAATCAGAACAAGGATCGCGCCGACATCCAAAACGCCGACAGCCAATGCTTGATAGGCGCCCAACAATGACAATCGCTGGAGAGCGTCTGCGGGCGCAATTGCGCCAGTCCCGATCAAGAATGATTGTGCGGGCTCGGTGGCGCCAATGTGCGCGACGCCGCACACCAGCGCGCCTAGGATCGCTGCCAGCGTGGGCGTCTGCACCAGGGCGGACACCGCATGACACAACGATAAACATGCGCCCGCCATCAGGACTGCCGCCAGCCCAGCCGCCAAACCAACACCCCCATCCAACGCGCCGTGAAAGGCCTGCGCCACGAAGGCTGGTGCGCTGCACAGCAAGGCGCCTCCCATCACACACCAGCCCGCCAGCACCTTGCCGCCAACCAGCGCCCAAACCGACACTGGCGACGCCAACAATGCATCACCCCCACCGCCTGCCCACTCGCCAGCCCACGCTCGCATGCCAATCATCACCGTTCCTGCACTAATTGCCCATGGCGCACACGCAATGGCGCGTTCCGCCCCAAACAGCACACATCCAAAGCCCAACACCGCCGCCAAGAAGCCGACCGCGCCGAGCGTGAGCGGATCACCGATCAACGCACGCCACTCGCGCCTAAAAACCGCTCCAATCATGGAGACATCGCCCACGCTGAAGACGCCGCCAAGGCCAGAAACGCAGCCTCCAAATCACCATATTGTACTAAAGTTGCGGCAAGACTTTCATCATGAACGATAACGCCTGCACGCATCACCACAACCCGATCCGCGAGGGCCGCGACATCATCGAGGCGATTTGTGGTGAAGATCAGCGCACGCCCCTGCGCCAAACCGCGCAGCAAAGTGCGCTGTTCGGCAAGATCTGCGGGGTCGAGCCCGGCGGTGGGTTCATCACAAATCAGAATATCGCTATTGGCGGCCTCGAGGCGTGCAAGAGCCGCGCGACGCACAGCGCCCAATGGCAGACGATCCAACGGCCAATCAGCCACATCAGAGAGGCGAAAACGCTGCAGAATTTGTGAGACATCGGCGGAGGATTGAACGCGCAGCCCTGCTTCAAACACCACCGCCGCGCGCGGACTTAAGCCAGCATAGGCGCCGGCGCCGGCGGGCGCAAACGCCACCCGCTGCTGCAAGGCCCGCCGCGCGCTGCAACGGTCAACGCCGCCAATCAACACGGCGCCAGAATCGGGATCGCGAGCGCCGGCCAAAAGCCGCGCCAGCAGAGACTTTCCCGCCCCGCGCGGGCCAATCACAGCCACATGCTGCGTGCTTGGTACGGTGAAATCATCCACCCGCAAGACCATGCGAGCGCCTGCACGGATTTCGCAATCGCGCAGCGCAATGGCGGGTTCACTGATCACCGCAGTCATCAGGGTCGCAACGTTAAGCCGCCGTCCACCGCGATCGCCTGGCCGGTGACAAAACCAGCCGCATCGCTGGCAAGAAACAGCGCCACACGCGCGATATCCTCTGGTTCGCCGAGGCGGCGCACCACTGCTTTTTTCGCCCAAACCTCCGCGATCTCTGGACGCGCTTCCCATAATGGGCCGGTCATGCCGGTGCGGATGGCGCCGGGCAAAATCGCATTCACGGTGACGCCAAATTTACCCAACTCCAACGCCAGCGTGCGGGTGAGCCCCAAGAGTCCGGCCTTGGACGCGCAGTAAGCGGAGAGCCCGTAATCCGTCACCTGCGCCATCACGCTGGCGGTGTTGATGATGCGCCCCGCCGGCGCCTGTTTCAGAAGCGGGATCGCGGCGCGGGCAATGCGAAACGGCGCCGACAAATTCACATCCATGGTGCGCGCCCAATCTTCATCGCTCATGTCCGCTGCGAGGCTATTGGCGGCAATGCCGGCATTATTGAAAACAATATCAAGCCGCCCATTCATCGCGTGCGCGGCCGCCACGATCGCTTCCGGCGCGCCGTCTGCGGTGATGTCCATGGCCAGCGCCCGGATGCCCGCATGACTGGGCGGCTGCGGCCCACCGGGACGATCCACCGCCACCACGGTGGCGCCCGCATCGGCAAACGCCAAGGCGCTGGCTGCGCCAATGCCAGAGCCCGCGCCCGTGACAATCGCGGTACGCCCCAATAGCGGCGGCGCTGGATGCAGTGTTTGTGACATTTGAGCCTCCCTGCACCGACGCGACGCAGCGATTCGCGCATCACGGCGGATGGCGGGCACCGTGACCGCCCGCGCGCGCAATCGCAAGCCGCCGCCGGAAAATGCGATCAGGCCCATGCTTGAGCGTTGCAGACCCAGTCCATCGGATCAGAAATCGCCAGAGGCAGTGTTGCCGGATCACGGTGACAGAGATGGTGCGTTCGGTTGGCTTCAGAGTAGCGCCGCTCACCAGTGGGGCTGGGGGGGCTGAAAGTTACCGGGAGCAGGCCGGCTCGTCATGTCCAACCGAACGCAAGCACAAGGTCGCCTTGGATGATGTTCAATTCAAGGCGCCAAATTGGCTTTTGCCGGAAGTTTAATCTTGGCTGCAGTTGTGAAAAAGCGGCGGCCAGTTTTCTGCCCAAACGCGCCGAAATTGGCCCATGCAGCGCAGTTTCACTCGAAAAACCGCAAGCCCACTTTTTCTGAAATTGCGCTGGCGAAGCGGCGGCGGCTGTGCTTGCTTTCGGGAAGTGCTTGAAAGGATGGCGCCCTTGCTCGAGACTTCGCAACAGGCTGGCGTGGGCAAAGTACATTTCGATCGCCGCGAACTGGAACAGCTGTTGCGGCTATACGGACGCATGGTGGCGGCGGGCGTCTGGCGCGACTACGCGATTGATTCGCTCACCGACGCCGCGGTGTTCTCAGTGTTCAAACGCGCCAGCGAAGCGCCGCTCTATTGCATCGAAAAGCGCCCGGCCCTGGCGCACAAGCAAGGTGCATATGCCGTGTGCACGGGGCAAGGCTATACGATGAAGCGCGGACGCGAACTGGCTTTGGTATTGCGGGTCTTGGATCGGCCAAAGCTAAGCACCGCGCCCGACTGATCGTCGCCGAAACAGCGCGCCTTACTCAGCCAGAATCACCTGCCCATCGTGTTCGGCAACAGCCACTGGCGTGAGGCCGCGACTGCCCGGCCCTTTTGGCCCGCCCGCATAACCGCCGTCCCACAAACGAAAGCTGGCGAGATGAGCGGCGCAGACCAGAAAGCCGCGAAGATCAATCGTCACTGCGCCATCGGGCCGATCCAACGGCATGCCGGCATGTGGGCAGCGGTTTTCATATGCGACAAAGCGATCGCCATCGCGCGCCACAATTACCGACCAGCGCGAATCACCAACGGCAAAATCCACCACGATGCCGGCGTCGTCAGGCACGGCGGCTGTTGCCAACAGCCGCGTGCCGGCGACCGGGCGCGCGGCGTTCGTCACACGCCTTCCGCGCGAAACGGCCGCGCCAGCAATTGTTCAATCGCGGCCTCAACACTGATCCGCCCCGCAAGCACGGCGTCGACGGCGGCGCAAATCGGCATCTCGACGCCCAATCGGCCAGCCAGCGCCGCCAGCGCCGGCGCGGTTGCCGCCCCCTCCGCCACCGACCGGCGCTCCGCCATCACCTCCCCTACCGTGCGTCCGGCGCCCAAGGCCGCCCCCAGTGACATGTTGCGCGAAGCAAGACTTGAACAGGTGAGCACCAGATCGCCCAGCCCGGAAAGGCCAGCCACCGTCTGCGCGCGGGCGCCCATCGCTAGACCAAAGCGGGTCATTTCAGCAAAGCCGCGGGTGATCAGGGCAGCGCGGGCCGAATCCCCCAATTTACGCCCCTCGGCGATGCCGCACGCAATCGCGATAACATTTTTCACCGCGCCGCCGATCTCAGCGCCAATGACATCATCGGTGACATAAGGGCGAAAAGCCGGCTGGCCAAGCGCAAGGACCAAAGCGTTGCCCAGGGCCGAATCAACAACAGCGATCGTCGTCGCAGTCGGTAGGCCGCAGGCAACGTCTTTGGCGAAGCCCGGCCCCGACAGCACCGCGACCGGCGCCTGTGGCGCGACGGCCGCCGCGACCTGGCTCATTAGCGCTCCAGCGCCCTTTTCAATGCCCTTCGCGCACAGCACCAGCGGCGTCGTGGCCGGAAGCAGCGGCTGAAGCCGTGTCAACATGGCGCGCATGTGTTGGGCGGGCGTGACGGCTAGAATGACATCACACGCAGCAAGCGCCTCCAACCGGGTCTCGGCGGCGATCGCGGGATGCAACGCAACGCCGGGCAAAAACGCCGCGTTTTCATGGGTCTGGTTGATCGAGGCGGCGGTTTCTGCCTCAAACGCCCAAATCGTGACCGAGCGGCCAGCCGCGGCCGCGACCTGCGCCAACGCCGTGCCCCAAGCCCCCGCCCCCATAACGCCCACCGATTCAATCGGCCTCGACGGTAATTCTGAATTCTTCATTGATCGTTCAATCCGGTGACTTTATCTTAAGGTCATGGACGAGAAACATGAAACCCGCGACCGCATCCTCCACGCCGCGATGGAGCGCATCAAGCATTATGGCTATGGCAAAACAACCATGGCTGAAATCGCGGCGGACTGCGGGATGTCGCCCGGCAATATTTACCGCTTCTTTGAAGCGAAAATCGATATCGCCGAAGCCATGGCGCGCCATCATTACGCAGAACAACATGCCCGGCTATCAGCGATCGCCCGGCGGCGCGACATCGCCCCCGATGCGCGCCTGCGCCTCATGCTGTTTACTCGAATGCGGGAAAACCACGAATTGATTGCCTCGAACGCGAAGGTTCTCGATATCGCCGAGGTGCTACACCGCGAGCGGCCCTTGTTTGCCAACGAACACCTTGCCCAAGAGCGCGTTTACATGGGCGCATTGCTGGAGGAAGGCGCCGAGATGGGGCTGTTTGCCCGGGGCGACTTCACCCTCATCGCCGAGATGATTCAGTCTGCGACCGTGAAATTCGCCTTCCCGGCTCTGATCTCGCAATTGACGCTGCCCAAGCTTGAGCGAGAGTTGGAGGGCGTTCTCGATCTGCTTTTGAAGGGGCTTTATGCCCGCCAAACAGAGCATGCGGGGTGATCGCGGCGCGGGCCCCTTATAGGCATTGAACGAAAATCATTTTATTCATTGATTTTTCGCTCTAGACT
>JBIKVO010000328.1:0-3945 GCA_044356795.1 Caulobacterales bacterium | reverse complement strand
AGCCGTCAGCGCGAAGAACCAATCCGAAGACGGACGATAAGCGCCGCCGAGCGAAGCCGACGTCACATCAAAATCCCGCTCGCCGACGGTGATGTTGTCCAGCGTTTTGCGATCAAAGCGCAGGCCCGCTTCCAAAGACCATTCGGGCGATATCTCCCACTCTTCAACAATGAAAGCGCCAATCTCTTCGACTTCGGTGGGGGTGATAAAAGCTTCTTCACCAGCAGCCGACACATCATTGCGCAGACCCGTCACACCGACCACGCCGCGCAGCCGGCCGATCGGTGCATGCGTCAATTCCAAACGCGCCTCGAAGCCCTCATTGGTAAAGACCGTACCAACTTCGCCTTCCTCGTTTTCGCTGTGTTCGTAATCGACAAAGGCCGCATTAAATCGGGCCTTCTCAAACACCCAGAAAGGTTGGTTGAAACCGGCGCGCAAATCGGTGCGCGTCGATGTCATGTCGATGAACGGCGCGCCCTCCTGCTTCAACGCAATCACTTCATCTTCCGGGAAGCCATATTCACTGTCGAGTCGCTTCACTGCGGCGCCGATAAATCCCCACCCGTCGACAAAGGAAACGCCCAGCGCCCCCATCTGCGCTTTGGCGAAGCTGTTCGGCGCCGCGCCGCGGGCAAACAAAGCCGCATCCGCACCCTCAGCGATCGCATCGGCGCGCGCCTCGGGCGTGAAGGCAAACCCTGGAATTTCGTAATCGTCACTGGCGCGGGCAAACCCTTCCGCGTGCAGCACCAGATTGCCGATCGCCCAGGTCGCGTGGGCGGCGATTTCTTCCTGTTCGGCGCCAGCCCTCACTGCGCCGTACACTTCTGCGCCAAACGCTTTCTCCGGTGCGCGTTCGGCAATGCGGGCGTCGACCACATTCACAACACCGCCAATCGCGTTGCCGCCAAACGCGATTGCTGCCGGGCCGCGCAAAATCTCGATCGCCTGCGCTTCCAGTCCTTCACTAGTGACGGCATGATCCGGGCTGACGGTGGACACATCAATCGTCCCGATCCCGTTCGACAGGACACGCACACGGTCTTCGCCAAGGCCGCGGATGATCGGGCGCGAGGCGCCGGCCGCAAAGCCCGTAGTGGCGATGCCGGGTTGGCGGTCCAGTGTATCGCCAAGGCCAAGGCCAAGCGTATCCAGCACAGCGGCGCGATCGAGGGTGGTGACGCCTTGCAGCACGTCTTGCGCGCGCTGATCGGTGGGCGTTGCCGTTACCACGACTTCTATCGGCCCTTGCGGGGCATCCGCCAGCGCCACCCCGGCGCCGACGACAAAGGCGGCCACACAGACACTCGACAGGACCATCCCGCGCATCATCGCTTTTTCCTTTCAGCGCCCTCTCTGGGCGACGTTGAAACCGAAAATCGCCCGGCGGGCGAAATGCTATACTGTAACATCGCCCAGATACCGGCGGACCGCAAGCCGGAAACCACAGAATGAACAGCCGCAGGCCCGCCGCCCTGCATAGCCGCGCGCGCCCCGCTTGCCCCGCTTGGCCAGATCGCGCTAACCAACAGCCATGGCCGATACCGCTGCCCCCGAACCGCGCCGCACGCCTGCGCGGCTCAAAGCCAAGCACCTGTTGAGCATCGCCGATCTGTCCCGCTTCGAGGCGGAAGATCTGATCGCGCGCGCCTTCGCCTTTTTGCCCTATGTCGAAAACCCGGTGAAAAAGCTCGATGCGCTGCGCGGGCGCACAGTGATCAATCTCTTTTTCGAATCCTCCACCCGCACGCAAAGTTCGTTCGAACTGGCCGGCAAACGCATGAGCGCGGATGTAGTGAACATGGCGGTGCGCACCTCCAGCGTGTCGAAGGGCGAAACGCTGATCGACACCGCAATCACTTTAAACGCCATGGCGCCGGATGCGCTGATCGTGCGGCATGGTGCGTCGGGCGCGGTGGAATTACTGTCGCGCAAGGTGGGCTGCGCCGTCATCAATGCCGGTGACGGCAGCCACGAGCATCCCACCCAGGCCCTGCTCGACGCCGCCACCATCACCAAAGCGAAAGGCAAAGTCGAAGGACTGACGATCGCCATCTGCGGCGATGTTTTGCACTCGCGCGTGGCGCGTTCGAATGTGCAACTGTTGACGCTATTGGGCGCGCGTGTGCGCCTGATTGGCCCGCCGACGCTGCTGCCGCCGATGGCTGCGCGCTGGGGCGGCGACATTTTCCACGACATGCGAGACGGTGTGACAGACGCCGATGTGGTCATGATGTTGCGCCTGCAATCGGAGCGCATGCAGGGCGGCTTCATCCCCTCGGCGCGGGAGTTTTTCTGGTTCTACGGCTTGGATGAAGAAAAACTCCGCCTCGCCAAACCGGGCGTGCTGGTGATGCATCCAGGCCCGATGAATCGCGGCGTTGAAATCGACAGCATCATCGCCGACGATTCCCGTGTGAGCCTGATCGAACGCCAAGTGCAAATGGGCGTGGCGATGCGCATGGCGGTGCTGGAAGCGCTCACGCACAGCGGGGGCGCTGCATCATGACGGCGGCAAAACGGACACTGATTGAGAATGCGCGTTTGATTGATCCCGAAACAGGGATGGACGAACGCGGCGGCATTTTGTTTGACACGCATGAGATCCGCGATGTCGGCCCGCATGTCACCGCACGCAGTGCGCCCAGCGCCAGCGATATCATCGACGGTGAGGGTCTGACGCTGATCCCCGGGGTGATTGATGTGCGGGTTGCGATCGGCGAACCGGGGGCGGAGCATCGCGAAACACTGCGCAGCGCCGGTCGCGCGGCGGCTGCGGGTGGGGTGACGACATTCGTTGTGCAACCGGGCACCGATCCAGTGATCGACGACGCGAGCCTTGTGGATTTCATTCGCAGGCGCGCGCCGGAACGGACAAAAGTTCGGGTACTGACGGCTGCGGCTTTGACTCGCGGTCTTGCCGGAAAGGACATCGCAGAGATAGGCCTGCTGAGCGAAGCGGGCGCGGCCTATTTCAGCAACGGCGATGCGCCATTGATGGATTCGCGGTTGCTGCGGCGGGCGCTGTCCTATGCGACCGCCTTCAAGGCGCTGATTGCGCATCGCCCGGAAGATCCGTGGCTTGCCGATGGCGCAAGCGTTACGGAAGGCGAACTGGCGTTGCGCCTGGGGCTTGGCGGGCAACCCGCGCTGGGCGAGCGGATCATGCTGGAGCGCGACTTGGCGCTTGTGGAATTGACCGGCGGGCGTTTGCTCGTCGACATGATCTCCTGCGAGGCAGCCCTTGCACCATTGCAGCGCGCGAAAGCGAAAAACCTGCCGATCACCGTCAGCGCCAGCGTCCATCATTTAACGCTGAATGAATTGGAGGTGGTCGGTTATCGCACCTTCGCCAAACTCAGGCCGCCGCTGCGCAGCGAGGATGATCGCAGCGCCTTGGTTCAAGCCTTGAATGATGGGCTGATCGACGTGATCGTGTCGGGCCACGACCCGCGCCCCGCTGAGGACAAGCGCCTGCCCTTCGCCGAAGCCGCGCCCGGCGCATCAGCGTTGGAAACGCTGCTACCGGCGGCCTTGAGCCTGTATCACTCTGGCGCCTGCGACCTGATGACAGTGCTTGCCGCACTGACTATCAATCCCGCCACGCTGCTGGGCCTGCCGCAGGGACGCCTCTCGCGCGGGGCGCCGGCAGATGTTGTATTGCTCGATCTCGACAAGCCGTTCCGCTTTGACGCCAACGCCATGCAAAGCAAATGCAAGAATAGCCCGTTTGACGGGAAACTGTTGCAGGGCCGAGTGAAACGCACGATCGTGGGCGGCGAGACGGCCTATCAGGGCTAGACGCCCTCAACGATCGTCCGGATTGGGATCGGGATCAGGCCATCGCGTAATCCGCTTGATCAATTGCCGCGTTTTCAATCGCCCCTCCGGGCGCGTTTTGCCGCGCACGGAAACATTCGCGCGATGAATGGAGTCTGGATC
>JBIKVO010000327.1:0-3948 GCA_044356795.1 Caulobacterales bacterium | reverse complement strand
GCACGCTTCAATTCCAGTTCCGCAAGTTTGCGATCTGTGACATCAGCCAGCAGGCCGACGATGACGCCATCAGAATGAGTTACGCACACCCGCACCCATTTCACGGCCCCGTCGACGCAGATCACGCGGTGTTCTAAATCATGAAAGCCATGCTTGATGATTTCCCGGCGCAGCGTTTCGGCTTCAGCGATATCTTCGGGGTGCACGCGCGACCACATGCCATTGCTGAATTGCCCACGATCGAGTGGCGCGCCGATGATCGATTCAAATTCTGGCGACGACCAAAACTCTTCCGTGTTCAGATTTATCCTCCACACCGCCGCGCGCGATGCGCGCAACGCGAGGCGCAAGGTGTGGTCCCGTGCGGCCAGTTCCGTATAGGTGCGCTGAATTTCCAATTCCTGTTGCTTGCGGTCGTGGATGACGGTTGTCATACCCACGATGTCGCCTGCAGGCGCAGTCCATCCGGTGGAGCGCACCCAGCGCTCTTGGCCGTCGGGTCGGACGATTCGGCAATCAAATGCAAAAGCGCCTTTGGTTCTCGCCTCCATCAGGGCGGCAAACACGCCAGGATGGTCATCAGGATGCACGAGGTTCCACTTGTCATCGCGCATGTCCCCGGTCCGGAACGGTCTACCGGCAATCGCCTCGAACTCAGGCGAACTCCACGCGGCGCCCGTGTGGGGATTGTAGGTCCACACGCCTGTGCAATTGGAGGCTAGCGCAAGGCTGAGGCGCCGTTCGTTTTCTGCAAGTGTCAGTTCCTTCAGTTTGCGATCGGTGATGTCTTGGAACACGCCGATCAAGATGTCCTGCGTGACATAGCGGGCAACGGTGCGAACCCAGCGTATTTCTCCGGTTGCCGATATGAAGCGCACATCGAAGTCGCCTGAACCCGTTGCACGAATATGTGCATTCATGTCGCGCACAAGCGGGGCGTCTTCCGGGTGCACAGGCATCCAGACGCCGCGGTCGAACTGATTTCGGGTGAACGGTACGCCGAACAAGTCCTCCACATGGTGCGACGCCCAAACTAGACCGGTGGAGAAATCCAGTTGCCATGCGCCAGCGTGGATGGCGTTCAGTGCGATGTCGAGATTGGCTTGCGCCATACTGAGCGAAGACAGCGCGTCGCGCAGCTGCAATTCCTGCTGCTTCTGCAGTGTGATATCCTGCACTATGCCAATAAAGCGGCGGTCAGAGAAAGACGCGCAACTGCGCACCCACATCACCGCACCATCGGGGCGCACAATGCGATGCGTCGCATCGAAGCTGCCTGTTTTCATGGCGTGGCGGACTGCGTCGCGAAGGATGGGAATATCGTCTGGGTAGATATTTTTTGGAATGCCGTCGATCAGGTCATCGGGTGTAACGCTGTACCCAACAAGGTCTGCCAGTTCCGGCGATGTCCAATAGTCGTGGGTGTTGCAGTCCAGCATCCATACGCCGGCCCGGGATGTTTGCACCGCAAGGCTCAATATGCGGCGCTGATCGCTGAGTAGCGCGTTGGCGTCGGTAATTTCTTGTTCCTGCCGCTTGCGGTCCGTGATGTCTTGAATGCAGCCGACGATGATTCCATCCGCTGTCCAGTTTGTCGTGACGAGCGCCCATAATGTCTGTTGCGTTTTCGGATTGATGACGCGCGCTTCAACATCTTGCTGGTTGCGTTCCACGGCGGATTTTACAGCCGCCGCGCGGGTTTTCGCGCGATCATCAGGATGGAACGGTGGCCAGCACATGCCCTGAATATGCTCCGCCACAATTGTGGCCCCGAACAGCGCCTCGACTTCCGGCGAGCAATAGGTCTCTTGGGTGTGCAGGTTGTAGGTCCAAACGCCAGCGCGCGCGGTGCGCATCGCTAGTTGCAGTTTTTCTTGGGCGCCCTCCGCAATCGCTTGCGCTTGGACGGCGGCGGTGCGATCTTTCACGCGCGCTTCCAGATCGCGCTGCTGGTTCTCCAGGTCAGATTCCAGCATCGCGCGTTCAACCAGCGCCTGGCGGATCAGTTCAAGCGCCCGGCTGGTTTCGCCCAACTCGTTTTGATGATGGCGGTAGGGCGCATATTTGCGCAGCGATCCCTGCATCAGCGCCTTCATCGTTGCGATCAAGCGATGCAGCGGCTGTACAATGCTGCGACCAATTACTGCCGCCAAAATGGCGCACAGCAATAGCGTAAGAAGGCTCAAGCCAAAAATGCGATTGCGATCGCCGACCAGCGCGGCCTCGCGCGTGGCAAGTTCGGTATCGAGTGCATCAACCGCTTCGCGCCACATGTCATGAATCAGCGCTTTGACGCGAAACACCCCGCGCCGGGTGAATTGATGCTGCTCTGTGAAGTTGATGGTGGAGACGCGCTGGGTCATGAGCGGCGTTGTCGCGTTGGAGAGCGCCTCTGCCAACGCCGTCATGCGGGTGTCGCGCTCAACATCATCGGATGCGGCCGTCACGCGCGCCACCGCACTGGAAAGACTGCGCACCAGCGATGACAATTCACCAACGCGTACCATCAGGTCGTGAGAAGGTTTGGCGGATGCTTGCGCCTTGGCGTCAGCCACGTCGAGCGCAAGGCTGGCGCGTAGCACCGCGGGCGCGATGCGCATCGTCAAGTCAATCAGGTGAAAGCTTTGAAATTCCGGATCGAGGATCAGCCAGGAAGCATCGGCAATCGCCAGCAACAGCGCTTCGCCGCTGTCCATCAGCGTCATCGCGGCGGCGGGGTTTGTTGCGTGGGTTTGTTCGGCACGTTGCAGCAGCGCCGCGTAGCTTTCATTCAGGCGCAGTCGGGCCGCGATCGCCATCAGGCGTTCGGTGCGTGCGGGATCAAGGTTTGCCTGGGCGCCAACGGCGGGCTGGGCCAGAACCGGCCATACGCCACGGGCCAGCTCCAGCCCGGCGCGTTGGTTTTGGACGAAGACAATGCCTTCAGACGCTTTTTGCAGGTATGCCTGCGCCGTGACCACCAGCGGCACAATTAAAACCAGCGTCAGCAGGATTAGCTTGTGAAAGATGGTTAGCCGCTGATGAAGAGCGGCAAGGCTGGCGGCTGCTCGATTATTTGCCCAGGTCACGGTGGACCGCATAAACCGCGATGACGCTGCAAGGGAGGTTCCGATCATGCCTAAAGCATAATCCGCGCAGCGTAAAAATTACTGCAAAGCGGCGCCGGGGTGCAGCGCCGAATGCCGTGACGATCACATCTTTTTCTTGACCGGGGCTAGATCTGGGTAATCTGTCTTGCGATTATCTTTCTTCGCCATGAAGGCTTCCATCATGTGCGGCGGAGCGAACATGCCAGTCTGCCATGTGGCGATATAATCAAGGCCGTCTGCGATCGTGTGATCGCGGGCATAATTGATCATCACCTTTGAACCGGAAACAGCCAGCGGACTTTTCTCGGAAATCTCTCGGGCGGTGTCCATGACATGGGCAAGCAGCGCCTCGTGGCTGTCGAAAACCTCATTGACAAGGCCGATGTCTTTGGCGCGCTGGGCCGGTAAACGGCGGCCGGTATAGGCCAATTCCCGCACCCAGCCTTCGGGGATCAATTTGCAAAGGCGCGGAAACGTGCCGACATCGGCCGTCATGCCGATATTGATTTCCTGGATCGCAAAAAACGCATCGCTGGCGGCATAACGAATATCGCATGCAGACACGAAATCCACCGCGCCGCCGATCACGCCGCCCTGGCATGCCGCCAGCACCGGCATGCGCGCTTTATCAAGGCAGGTAAACGTCTCCTGCAAGTGATGGATGTGGCGCCGGAACGCCTCGTTGCGCACATGCACATCACCGCTGCCGCCGGCCGCCACGCCTTCGCCATCGGTGAAAACCGCAAGGTCCATGCCTGCGGAAAAGTGTCTGCCCGTCGAAGAAATCACGATCACACGGGCTTTGGCGTTGTCATCGATATCCTGGACGATGGCCGGCAATTCATTCCAGAAGGCCCGG
>JBIKVO010000030.1:0-13843 GCA_044356795.1 Caulobacterales bacterium | reverse complement strand
TCATTCTGGAGCGTTGGTTCTGATCTCCGCCGCCGGTTAAACGGTCGGCGTTTCCAATCGAGCGGCGGCCTCGTCGCCCATCCGCGGGCCTTTTGGGCATGCCCTGCCTCCAAGAGCTGCGGGCAGGCGGGTTGGCCTCCCGATTGGCGCCGCGGCTGTGCTTGGGTGTGCACGCCGTCGGAGAAGCATCTGGCGCGGCTTGTGAAGGCGCCGTTAGGTGCCGCGCTCGCGTCCCTGCTTGCGACGCCCAATCGACACGCGGCTTATCATGCTTGATCTGCGCAATCGCAGCACTTCGCGGAAAACACGACTCTGGTTGGCGACGGCCGCTTTGGCAATGGTCATGGGCGTTGGCGCCCTGAACACAGCGCCGGCAGAGGCGCGCGAGGCCCCCGGTTTTGACCGCGGGCAGAATGTTTCGGTGCAAGACCGCGCGCGCCCCGACTATGAACCGGTGGGCGTTCAGTGGGGTGCGGTGGCGCTGCGCCCCCGTTTGGGTGTGTCTGTCGCTGTTGAAGACAATGTGTTTTTCACCCAAACCAACGAACGCGATGATGTTGTAACCACGTTGAATGCTGAAGTGCAGGCGAGTACGACATGGTCGCGCAATGCCGCCCGGCTGACGGTGGGCTTGACCGATAAGCGCTATACCGACTTCGACAGCGAAAATCGCACAGACGAATATGTGAATGGCGAAGTGAGGCTTGATGTTTTCGGGGAAAGCGCCATCGCCATTGGCGGCTCCCACGCCAATCTGGGCGAAGCGCGCTTTTCCCCAG
This sequence comes from Caulobacterales bacterium, assembly GCA_044356795.1. Classification (GTDB taxonomy): domain Bacteria; phylum Pseudomonadota; class Alphaproteobacteria; order Caulobacterales; family Aquidulcibacteraceae; genus JBIKVO01. The sequence continues at coordinate 13,064 of JBIKVO010000030.1, read as the reverse complement.
ACACACCCGGTACGGCCGCCAAACCCGGTGATTATGACGTGACTGAGGGCTATGTGCTCGGAACCGCGACCTTCGCACGCACCCGCCTGAGCGCGCGCGTGTCGCAGCGCTCGTTCAGCTATAAGCCAGTGGCCCTGATTGGCGGCGGCTTTGAGGACGCCCCCGATCGTGACCGCGACGAGACGGCTCTGACGCTCAAGGCGGAGTATGCTGTCTCTCCGCGCACGGCCGCCTTCGTCGAAGCGGCGATCGAAAATCGCGACTATAAGCGCCGCCCGCCGCAGACCGCCGTCAACCGCGACAACGATGTGACGCGTGTGCTTGTGGGCGTCAATTTCGACATCGCGTCGCTGGCCCGCGGTGAAATCGCGATCGGTCAACTGGACCAGTCGTTCGATCAGGCGGGCCTAAGCGGGGCCTCTGGCTTGGCGGTGAGCGCCAAGGCGGAATGGTTCCCGCAGGCGCTGACGACAGTGACTGTGAACGCCGCGCGTCGGGTGGAGGAGACCAATATTGGCCCGGCAGCCTCGTTCACTTTGACCGAGGCTGGAGCCCGCATTGACCACGAATTGCTTCAGAATGTGATCCTCTCGGCCCAGGCCAGTGCGGGGCAGCGCGATTTTGAAGGCTTGGCCCGCAAAGATGACCTGGCTTTTGCTGGCGTCAGTGCGCGCTATTTGGTTAATAGGACTGTCGAACTTGGCGCTGGTTGGTTTCTTGACCGCCAGGAGTCAAAAGGGGCGGCCCGTGATCGTGACTATGACGCCAACCGCATTGTGCTTAGCGTGACATTGCGGCGATGACCGACCTGTTTGAACGCCGTCCCTTTGATGCACGAATTCTGGGCGCCGCCGCGGATTTGGAGGCCAGCGCCCGCCGCATGGACCCGGCGCGCGTCGTCTTGGGGGACAGCGACAGTGAGAGGCCTGGCTTTGTCAAACTGATCGAGGCGTTCCGCCGTCGGCTGTGGGTGTTCGTCTTGGCCGCAGGCGCGGTGTTCCTGCTGATCGCCTTGATGACCTTCACGGCCACGCGAATGTATTCCGCGACCGCGACAGTCCAGATCGACACGCGAGGCAAGCAGATCCTGCCGGATATGCAAGCCGCCGTGACCGGTATGCCGCCCGACAGTGCAACCGTTGATACCGAAACCCAGATCATGCAGTCGCGGGATCTGGCTGGCGCAGTGGTTGACGCGTTGAATTTGGTGGATGACCCCGAGTTCGGCGCCCCCCGCGGCCGCGGGGGCGGTTTGCTTGAAAGCATATTCGGACGCGCTCAGCAGCGCGGCGACGCCGCCATCGACCGCGCCCTGCGGCGCGAACGCACGATCGATAACCTGCTCACCCGATTGCGTGTGCAGCGCCTGGGCGTCACCTATCTCGTCAATCTGACGGTGACCTCGTCGAACGCGCGCAAGGCGTCGACCATCACCAACCAATATGCCGATCAGTATCTGAAGCGGCAGTTGGATCGGAAATACGAAACCCTGACCACCGCGACCCAATGGCTTGGCAATCGCTTGCGGGAGCTGTCAGAGGACCTGAAAGACAAAGAGCGCACAGTTGCGGCCAAGCGCAATGAGACCGGTCAATTGTCGGCCGATGGCGGTCGGATCAGCGAAGCAGCCGCCGCTCAGGTCAATGTGCAGCTGATCTCGGCTCGCAATGAATTGGCCGCCGCCGAGGCGCGGCTGCAATCGATGGAAAACTCGCTGCGGTCTGGCGCGGCGGATGCTGTGGGCGAGGCGTTGAATTCACCCGTCGTGACGGAATTGCGGACGCAGCAAGCGACATTGGAGCGGCGCAAGGCGGAATTGTCGACCCGCTATGGCCCGGCACACCCGGAGATGCAGCGCATCGACCGCGAGATCATTGGGCTTGATCGCCAAATCGCTGCGGAAGTGGATCGCCGGGTCGATCTGGTGCGTAACGAGCGGGACGTGGCGCGGGCGAAGGTGATGTCGCTGCAGTCCAGCTTGGCTTCGGAACGCCAGAATGTGGCGGTCAACAATCTGAGTGCTGTGGAACTCGCACAGGCCGAGCGTGAAAAGGAGGCCGCCCGCGAGACCTATGAAGGGATGTTGACGCGGTTTCGTCAGTTGGCTGAACAAAGCGGCGTTGAACAACCGGACGCCAAAATCACCAGCCGCGCCGAAGAACCGGCTGAGCCGTCCTCGCCGAATATCCGTCTGAATTTGATTCTGGGGCTGATTGCGGGATTGGCGATTGGCTTTGCAGCGGTCCTGATCGTGGAAATGCTTGAGCAGACATTGCGCACGCCGGAGGATGTGCAGGCGAAATTGGGCCTGACGCCGCTGGGCGCCTTGCCCGCTTTGGACCGTCGTACCCGAACGGTCGATGGTGAACTGCTCAGTCCGGAAAATTACGTGCTCAAAAAACCGCTCTCCCAATTTGGCGAGGCCTTGCGGGCGATGCGGGCGGCGGTGTTTTATTCAAGCCCTGATCGCCAAGTAAAGATTGTCTGCATCACGTCGGCCATTCCAGATGAGGGCAAGACCACAACCGCTGTCGGCCTTGCGCGCATTTCCGCGCTTGCCGGCTCGAAAACCATTTTCGTCGACTGTGATCTGCGGCGCAGGGCAGCCACGCATGCGCTGGGCATCGAGGCCGAATGCGGGCTGACAGAATTGTTGTTCCGCACTGCGTCTTTGAGTGATGTGATCGTGAAGGATCCGGGCTCGGGGATGGATGTGATCCCGCTGGCCCAGCCGGAATTCACCCCGCGCGATTTGTTCGGCACAGACGCCATGCGGTCTCTGTTGGACACACTGAAAGGGCGCTACGATGTGATTGTGCTGGACAGCGCGCCTGTGATGCCCGTGTCGGATACGCGCATGCTTGCAGCGGCCGCTGATGCGACCGTTTTTGTCGCTCGTTGGGGGCGGACGCCTGCGCCGATCATCCGCAATGCGCTGGCCCAGATCCGCGCGCATGGCGCCCGGGTTGCCGGACTTGCCTTGCAGCGTGTCGAAACCAGTCTGCTATCGCGGCTCATGTACGATCGGCCTGACTATTATCATGAGCTCTATCAAACCTATTACATCCGTTGATCCAGCCTTCGCCGAGGTGGTGCGCCAGGCGGTGGGGATTGGCTTGTGCGCCATGGCTCTTGTCATCGCGGGGATGGCGTTTTTGCGCGCCAATGATCGCCTTTCGGTGCTCGATGCGGCGGCAAGTCTTGAGGATGCGACGCTTTTGGCGAATGACCCGGAGCGTCAGCGCATCTTGAGCCGGGCCGGCGACGCTTTGAGCGCCGCGATTGCCAATCGTCCGTCTGACCATGCCGCGCTTGCGGCATTGGCGCGGTTGCGATTGCTTCAGGCGCAGCAGGCCGGCGCCGATCGCGCCGTCTTGTTGAGCGAGGCTGAAAAACGTGCTGCGGAGGCTGCGGCGCAGGGGGCGCCTGCGGCGGAAGCCAAAACATTGCAGGCCGAGGTCGAGTTTGCGCGGGCTGGCGTCAATTCCGAGCCGGCGGCGATCTTTATCGGCGAGAGCTATGCGGTGCGGCCGCTGGACGCCAGGCTGGCGCCGATCCGGGCCCGTCTGGGGCTTGCATTGTGGGGCGCCCTCAATGCCGAAACGCATGAGCGCGTGAAGGCGGAAGTCTGCTTGGCATTGAGCCGTGCGCCCGCGCTCGATGATGCTTTCAAGGCCGCCGCACTTGCCGCGCATGCACCGCTTTTGCCCAGCGATTACGCCGCTTGGGCGGCCGATGCGGGGTGTCAGGCTGCGCCCTGAGGCGGGCGGCGCTTGCCGGCCAACCGTTGAAGCCAAGGCCGCACACGCAGAAAACCGCGATAAGCCCGCTCCAACAGCCACAAAATCGGACCATATCGCGCGGCGTGGCCAAACACGCTCAAAAGCGGGATCGCCCGCCACATCGCCGCAAACGCGGCCGCGCCCGAAACAAGATCGCCGCCGGCTTCGCGCGCATGGAACCGGGCAAGCAGGGCCGTGCGGTCGAGCGGGCAAAGCGCGTCCGGTGACGCAACGTCAATAAACGCGATCCGCTGGCCCCGATCGAGCGCGCGCATGAACGCGATTTCGCGCAGGCACAAGGGGCAGGCGCCATCGAACCAGACTTCGACCGCGGGCTTGGGCATTGGCAAGGACATTGCCCAAAGATAGGTCGCGATGGCGTCGCGGCTATGCGATGGCGAAATATGCCGCAGCATACGGGCCAAGCGTCACGGCCCGACCATCCTGTGCAACGGCGGCATGGGTGAAAATTGGCGCACCCAATTGGTGATGGGATGTCACGCAGACGACAGCGTCCGTTGTGTTCACGAGACAGGCGATCGCTTGGTCTCCCATTGTTCGCGTGATCGCCAACACACCGTCAGGCGCTGGCAAAACGGCGCACGCACCGCTGCGAAGCGCGCTGTGCGATTGCCGCACTGCGATCAAGCGCCGTGTGAACGCCAGCATTGATGTGTCGTCCTGGCATTGGCGGTGGACGCACAAAGGGCGGTGGCGCGGGTCCACCGGAAGCCAAGTGTCCTCGGCGGAGGAAAAACCCGCATGCCGCAATTCTCCATTCCATGGCATGGGCGTCCGCGCGCCATCACGGAAGGCGCTGCCCGTATAGGCCGCGATGGCGAATGGATCGCGCAATCGATCACGCGGCACATCGGCCTGCGGCAGTCCCAATTCATCGCCCTGATACAAAAAGATGCAGCCGCGCATGGCCATCAAAGCGCACAGCGCTGCGCGTACGCCGTCAGATGGCGCTTGCAAGCGGGATGGAAAGCGCATGACATCATGATTGCCGAGCGACCAGGACGGCCACCCCGCGCCATCCTCCCATCCGTTAAGGGCTTTTTGAAACAGTGCCGGCGTCAAGCGTTGCGCATCGAGCAGAAAAAAACTGTATGCCGTGTGAAGCCGGTTTTCGCCGGCAATATAGCGCTTTTGTGTATTCAGGGCGTCTTCGTCAAAAACTTCACCAACGCACATGCGCGCGTCATAGCGATCCATCAAACGCCGCAATTCCTCCACAAACGCCAAAGTTTCGTGTTGTGATCGATCGCGTCGGTGATGTTGAAACAAGCTCGCCATGTTCGGCGCACGGGTCAAGCCGTGGCTTGGATTATCGCGCAGGCGCGCATCATGGAAAGCCAGGTTGATCACATCGAGGCGAAACCCATCCACGCCGCGATCCAGCCAGAAACGGGCGATATCAAGAATTTCCTGGCGAACAGCGGGATTCCAGAAGTTGAGATCCGGTTGGCTGGAGAGGAAATTGTGCAGATAATATTGCCTGCGCCGCGGATGCCATGTCCAGGAAGGGCCGCCGAAAACAGCTTGCCAATTGTTGGGCGGAGAGCCATCGGGTTTGGCGTCTGCCCAGACATAATAATCCGCATACGGATTGATGCTGTCAGTGGCGCTGCGCTCGAACCACACATGGCGATCGGAACTGTGCGACCACACCTGATCAATGATCACTCTCAGACCGAGCGCTTTTGCGCGGGCGAGGAGGGCGTCAAAATCCGCCAAGGTTCCAAAGATTGGATCGACATCGCGATAGTCGCTGACATCGTACCCAAAATCGCGCATCGGCGATCGAAAGAACGGCGATAGCCAAATGCCGTCAACGCCAAGCTCTGCGACATAGCCAAGCTTTTCGATCACGCCCTTCAGATCGCCAATGCCGTCGCTATTGGCGTCCATGAAGCTGCGCGGATAAATCTGGTACAGGGTTGCGCCGCGCCACCAATTGTTCTCGCCCACAGTCCGCCCCGATTCTGCGTCTTAAGTCTTGTCGGACTGATTAAGCGGATGGGCGGCCTCGAAGGCTGGATGGATGGATGCTGTTGCATCAATTCTCGCGAGACGGGGATAGGCTGTCATGTCGACGCCAAAGCGGGTGACGGCTGCGAAAATCTGCGGCACAAGACAGCAATCCGCGATTGTTGGACCATCGCCCCAGCACCAATTTCCAGCGCCCGGGCTTTCAGCGACCATCGCTTCCAAAGCTGTGAAACCCTCCTCAATCCAACCGCGCGCCCACGTGGCCACGCCGTCATCGTCCTGCTTGTAGACGTCACGCAGCATCGCCAAGACGCGCATATTGTTGAGCGGATGAATGTCGCAACACACCAGCGCCGCCATCGCGCGCACTTTGGCCCGCGATCGCGGGTCGCGGGGCAACAGAGGCGGCGTTGGATATTCTTCCTCCAACCATTCAAGGATCGCCGGGCTTTGGGTGAGAACGGCGCCGTTGATCTCCAAGGCCGGCACAAAACCTTGCGGATTGCGGGCGCGGTGTTCCTGGCTTTGGTGCTCTCGGGCAACGAGATTGACCGCTACGCGCTCGGGCGAAACGCCCTTCAACGCTAATGCAATGCGTGTGCGATAGCCCGCGCCGGATCGCCAATAATCATAGAAGATCATGCTCATCATGCCGTCTCCGCGAACTGGAAATCAATGTCGCCAACGCTATCAATCGATGCAGTGACGCGCTCGCCTGCCTGAACCGGTCCAACTCCCTCGGGCGTTCCGGTGAAGACCACATCGCCCGGCGCAAGTCGCCACAGGCGCGACAGGTGGGCAATGATCGCTGCGGGCGGCCAGATCATCTCTGCGATGTCGGCCGCCTGGCGGGACTGTCCGTTCACGGACAATGCGATCCGCGCACGTGCGGGATGGCCAATCGTGGCGGCTGGTGCGATCGTGGAAATCGGTGCTGAGGCATCGAACGATTTGGCGCGCTCCCACGGCTGGCCCTTGTTTTTGGCCTCGCCTTGCCGGTCGCGTTTGGTCAGATCGATGCCGACGGCGTACCCGAAAATACAGCCCAACGCTTCGCTTTCCGCGATGTCGACACCGCCTTGATGCAGCGCCAAAACCAACTCGACCTCATGATGCAGATCGGCTGTATCGCGGGGAAACGGCAACAGGGTGGGTTTGGCCACAATCGCGCTGGCCGGCTTCATAAAGAAAATCGGCGGCTCGGCGGTCGGATCGGCCCCCATTTCGCGCGCATGGGCTGCGTAGTTGCGCCCAACACAAAAAATCCGGCCGACAGGAAAGTGGCCGCCGCCATGGATGGGAACGCGCGGGGCAATCAGGGGAAAGAGCAAATCAGACATGCAGTCTTGCTATCAGCCCTGGCGATCTTCGCCAATGCGGGCGTCGTTTCTGACTTGGAGGTGAGCGCGGGCTTCGATAGGCTGGCGCCATGAAACTTGCCTCTCTCAAGAACGGTCGCGACGGGCGTTTGGTCGTTGTGTCCGACGACCTCGCCTGGTGCATCAGCGCCGCCGATATCGCCCCCACGCTCCAAGCGGCTTTGGATGATTGGGGCCACGCGCGGCCGCGGCTCCTGGCGCTGGCTGAGAGCCTCAATCACGGCGCTGTCCCGCGCGAGCGCTTCCATGAGCGCGAGGCCTCAGCGCCGCTGCCGCGGGCCTATCAATGGGCCGATGGTTCAGCCTATGTGAACCATGTTGAGCTTGTGCGCCGCGCGCGCGGTGTTGAATTGCCAAAGAGCTTCTGGACCGATCCCTTGATGTACCAGGGCGGCTCTGATGGTTTCTTGGGGCCGCGTGATCCAATCCCGCTTGCCGATCCCGCTTGGGGTTGCGATTTCGAGGCGGAGGTGGCGGTGATCACCACGGACGTGCCCCAAGGCGCCACACGCGACGATGCGCGCGCATGCATTGCTTTGGTCATGCTGTGCAATGATGTGAGCCTTCGTCATTTGATCCCGGACGAACTCGCCAAGGGATTTGGCTTTTTCCAGTCCAAGCCCGCAAGCGCGTTTTCGCCAGTTGCGGTAACCCCAGACGCGTTGGGCGCCGCCTGGGACGGCGACAAGCTGCATGGTGCGGTTTTGAGCAGTCTCAACGGCAAACCCTTCGGCAAGCCGGATGCGGGGCGGGAAATGACATTCGATTTTCCCGCCTTGATCGCGCACGCCGCAAGAACGCGCAGCCTCGCTGCCGGAACGATTATTGGATCTGGCACCGTCTCAAACCGCGATCCCGATGGATCACCCGGTCGGCCCATCGCGGAGGGCGGCCTCGGTTACAGCTGCATCGCAGAACTGCGCACGATCGAGCACATTCAGCATGGCGCCCCGAAGACTGGATTTCTGCAGCACGGCGACCGCGTGGAGATTGACATGCTCGACGGCAAAAACCACACGATTTTCGGTCGCATCGAACAGGTGGTCGGCGGCTGACGTCGCTGTGCAACACATGCACAAACCCCCGTCCACAAACCCCCGTCCACAAACCCCCGTCCACAAACCCCCGTCCACAAACCCCCGTCGACCGTGTCGGCGGGGGGCCTGCCTCAGCGGGTCAATTCGTCGGCCAGGGCATCCATGCCATAGACCGTGCGCAGCGCCTCCAGCGTGATTGTGGAGGCCACCGTGACGGTGCGGTTCAAAGCGCCATCATAGACAAATTCACCGCCCAATGAATGGATATTGCCGTCAAACACGGCGCCAGCCACGCGGCCTTCCTGGTCGATCAGGGGGGATCCGGAATTGCCCCCAATGATGTCATTGGTGGACGAGATGTTGAAGATTGTATCGGGCGCCAGGGCGGTGCGCGCCGCTTCCCAGCGCGGAACCAACGCGAAGGGATCCGCGCCCGTCGCACGCTCCCACAGGCCGCTTGTTTTGGTGAACGACGGGATGACGCGGCCGGTTGGTTCGGTCCAGCCGGCCACCTTCCCATAGCTTAAGCGCAGCGTGAATGTGGCGTCGGGATAAATGGTGCTTCCAAAGCGGGCAAAGCGAGCCTTGGCGATTTGGTCTTGCGCGCGGGTGATGGGGCCGTCGACTTCGGCCGAAAAACGCGCACGCAGCGCGCGCGCTTCCCCATCGAGCGCGCGATAGAAGACGATTGCCGGATCGGTTGAAGCCGCAATCGCTTCAGCGCCGCCATCCCACAACCGCTGGCGCTCCGCGGGGTCGCTCAACGTGCTTTGCATGGCGATGCGACGGGCCAGGCCCTCCGGACTGTCACGGCCCAGCGCCAGGCGCACCAGCGGATCGTCCGCGGTGAGATACTCGCGCATTTTCGAAGCCCAAAAACCAATCAGGAGTTCTTCCAGCGGCGCCGCGACCGGGGTTGGCGCCAGCACGGCTTGCGCGGTTGCCGGCAGACGCGCCTCGGTGAATTCCGGGAGCCGTTCGCCATCGGGCTTGGTGCGCTCTGCCGCGCCGCGCACCAGCGCGCGGGCATAGCCCAGCAACGCGCTGCCTTGGCCCAGCCGCGCCTCACTATATTGATGCGCGAGGTAGAACCGCCGTTGGGCCGCGACTGCCGCTGCAATATCGCCATAGGCCGCAGTGACCGCGCGCCCGCTGGCCTTCAACGCGGCCTCTTCGCGATCCTTGATGCGGAAGACGCCCGGATCAAGCAATGACTGGCGGCGGCCTGCCAAGGCCTTGAAGCTGTTTTCCACGCCAAACAAAGTGTCGGCGGCAATGCGGCGGTTTTCATCCGACTGGGCCGAGAACTGCAGCAGTCGCCCGCGCATTTCCGAAAGCGTCTTGAGCCGCCAGGGCAGGAAATGATCGCGCTGGAAGGCGAGTTGGGCGGTTGTCAGTTGGCGACTGGTGGTTCCGGGATTGCCCGAAACAAACACCAGCTCCCCATCGCTCAGCGGCGAGGAACGCAGCTTCAAATGATTGGGCGTCGCAGCCGGCTGGCCGTTGGCATATAGGCGCAGATAAGCCACATCAAAAGCATAGCGCGGGAAGTTGAAATTGTCAGGGTCGCCGCCGAAAAAGGCCGCGCCCAGTTCCGGCGCAAACACCATGCGCACATCATTATAGCGCGTATATTCGTAAAGCTTGTATTGCCCGCCTTGATAGAGCGCCACGATTTGGCACCGTTTGTCGGCCGCGCCCGCATTGCAGTTTTGTTCCAGCAACGCAATCTGAGCATCGCGGGCGCGGGTCAAATCCTGGCCCATTCTGCCAAGCATCGCATCCTGAATTGTTGCGGTGACATCGCTGGTGGCGCGGTGCACTTCCACAGACAGGCCGGGGCACTGGCGCTCCGCATCGCGGGTTTTGGCCAGGAAGCCGTTTTGCACAAAATCGTTGCCGGCGGTGGAGAGGTTCTGGACGCAGGTGATGATGCAGTGATGGTTGGTTTGCACGAGGCCGTCCGCAGACACGATCGCCGACGAGCACCCCGATTGCAGGCGCGCGGAGCCTGCCTGAACGCGGTCCAGCCATGCGCCGTCTGGTGCAAAGCCATATGCAGACTTCATCGCCGCAGTGGGCGGGTTGTCGAACGTCCACATTCCCTCGTCAGCCAAGCTGACGCTGGCGGCGGCCCCCAACAGGCCAAGCGCTGCCACGCCCCTCGCTATCCACGCGATCCATTTGACCCGCATGCATGCCTCCCCGGCACAATTCCTCAGTTGGCGGCTTTTTGAGCCGAAAAACCGGCCCAGGGCAAGTTCCGATCGGATGGACTCGGAGCGGCCTGCGCAGACTTGAGCGATGAAACGCGTTTTGCTGTCGACCAACCGGCATTCCCATGGTCGGAAAATGTGCTGGAAAAACCGCACTGCGACTTGAAAGCCGCAGCACCCCACACAAAGAGGGAGAGCGGTCGCCAGCGGGGGATTGGCCTGATAAGGCAAGCGGCAAGGAGAGGATGATGCAAAAGGTTCGATCTTTTCTGGTGGGTTTGGCGATCGTCGCGGCGATTATTCTGCCTGTGTGGTTTCTCGCCGGCGCCATGGGAACCAAATTCGGGGTTTTGGACTGGACGATTGGCTTTGGGCTGATGGCGTTCCAACTGGGGCCGCTCTTGATGATGGGGGCGCTGGCGATAGCCTTTCTGGCTTTGGGCGCCGCCTTGATTGTCAAGCCGCGCAAAGGGATTTTGGCCGCCCTGTTGGCCTTGATCGTGCCGGCGGCGGGACTTGGCTATGGCGCCTCTGTGCGCAGCCAGGTCGCCCATATCCCGCCGATTCACGATATCTCGACCGACATGATCGACCCGCCCGCCTTTAGCCAGGCTGTGGCGGAGGCCCGCGCCACGATCACCCGCAGCAATGATCTGGATTATTCTACCCTGACCGGCCCGCTCGCCGGCCAGGACCCGCGCGAGGTCCAGGCCCGCGCCTATCCCGACGTCCGCCCGATCCGGGTCGAGATCGACGCGGACGACGCCTGGATGACTGCCCGCGACACGGTTGAGGCTATGGGCTGGACAATCACGCGCGAGGATCAGGCCGCCGGCGTTCTCGAAGCGACCGTCTCGTCCTTCTGGTACGGCTTCACCGATGACATCGTGGTGCGGGTGCGGACGCCCGTGACCCAGGTGGGCGCCATCATCGATCTGCGCAGTGTGTCACGGGTGGGCGTATCCGACCTTGGGGCCAATGCAGCGCGCATCCGGGCGTTCCGGGCCGCCTACAGCAAGCGCCTTGAGGGCGCCGCGACCGGCAATTGACTAGGGGGCAAGTTCGGATCCAATGGGATCGGATCCATATGGCCAAGATGAGGGCAATCCCGTGCCGACCGTCCATGGTCGGCTCTGGATAGGGTGCGCTCAAATCATAGGCGTGCCCGCTTTGCGAGCGGTCGACCGGTGTCCACGCGGCCTGAAAGCGCGCCAGGCTGCGCGCCAAAGGGCGCGGCGAGAGCGCGGTAAATTTGAGCGAGCGCGCGGTTAATTTTGTGGATGGGTTGCCTAACACCCATGGCGAGCGCGCATCAGCTGATCTGATGTCGGTGTTTCCGGCGTCGGGGATGATGCGAGCCGACTGGTTGGGCGACGCGGCGCCCGCGTCGTCAGTGTCCAAGCGCGGCAGGCGCGATCCGTGCCGAAACGCCGGCATTTTACGAAGCCGCGCGATCGCCAGCGTCGGCGCCGCGATGCGCAAGGACGCCTGTCGAGCATCGCGGTCGTCTGTGTGCGGATCATCGCAGTTTGCCCCGCGCCGCAGCACCGCGCCCAACAACACCCCCGCCGCCAACAGCAGATTGGCGGCCTGGATGATCGCGTTGCGCACCGCCAAGGCGGCCGAGCGCCGCGCCTCCAAAATGTCGCGATGCATCGCGCAGCATCTGCGCCGCCGCCGCAATCCACCGCCAGACATCGTCAAACCCGATGACCATGGCGCTGATTGTGCGCCGGCGCCAGGGTCGGTCGGATTGAGCGGGCGCTGTCCCCGGATGTTCGCGGGCGTCGCCAAACAGGGATGGAGGACGAGGGCAAATTGTTATCCGATGGATGCGGCTTGGGTTGCCCAAACCTCTGATTGAACGCGTTTTCTCATGATCAACCGGTATCCATGTGACCGCAAAACGCGCTCAGACGTTTCAGTCATCCTGCGTTCGCGGCAGGCGGAGCCCAGGATCCAGGCTGGCGACGGTGGCGGATCAAACAGCCTGGATCCTGGGCCTGGCTTCGCCAATCGAGGAAGACGGCGGCGCCGGCGCTGGCCTATTTTTGGGCCCCACACTCAGGGGCGCGTGGCCTAAGATGGATGCGTGCGCGCGATTCGGCGCAGGCAAGACGGCGCCATGGCCAAGACCGACCATATCTATGTGTGCCAGGCCTGTGGCGCGATCAGCCCGAAATGGGCTGGCAAATGCGAAGCCTGCGGCAGCTGGAACAGCTTGCAGGAAGAAAGCGCCCGGCCGGTCATTCCTGGCGCGCTGGCCGCGACCAGCGCCAAAAAGGGGCGCGGCGTCGCTTTTGTGGAGCTTTCGGGCGTCACGGCTGCGCCAGACAGACTGACGACGGGACTGTCTGAGTTTGATCGTGTTTTGGGCGGCGGGTTGGTTGCGGCCTCGGCGGTCTTGATTGGCGGCGACCCGGGTGTTGGCAAATCAACGCTTCTGCTGCAGGCGGCGGGCGGTCTGGCGGCATCCGGGCATCGGGTCGCTTATATCACGGGCGAGGAGGCCCAGGCTCAGGTGCAAGATCGCGCCCGCCGCTTGGGGGTGGCGGATGCGCCGGTCCATCTGGCTGCTGAAACCGATTTGCGCTTGATCCTTGAGGGGGTGAAGGCGCTCAAGCCCGATGTGGTTGTGGTGGATTCCATCCAAAC
>JBIKVO010000325.1:0-3967 GCA_044356795.1 Caulobacterales bacterium | reverse complement strand
TCGTTTGCCGGCGAAAGAACGGCGTGCGAGATCGCATTTTTGATGCGTGTTCAGAGGCTTAAGCCGGCCAAACACAGATGATCGATCCACCAGCGTGTGCGTGCATCAGCATGCGGCGAACGGTAAAAAGGAGACAAACAAAACGGCGCCAAAAGCGCTTCTGCCGCCGTTGGGGACGCAATTGACATCCGAGGCCCACAACACGGACTTATGGGGCGCTCGCGCGGCGGATTAACGAGGAAAATCCATGCCGTCGTCTACGCCAATGGTTTGCCAATCACGCCGAAATTCACGCCCGACCAGGCCCATGACGGCAAGAGCGCCGACGACAGGCCCGCCACCGTGAAAGCACGCGACACCCTGATCGCCGATGCAGGCTATGACAGTGATCGGCTTCGCGTCGATCTCGAGCGTCGGCGGGTCAAGGCCTGCATCAAGCCGGCGCCGAACCGAAAGAAGACCTATCGTCCGCGCAAAGCTACTCACGCCAAAAGCAACCTTGTCGAGCGCTTCTCCAACAGGCTCAAGCCCCATCGCGCCATCGCCAACCGGTTCGAAAAGCACGCTGCACACTATCTCGTCCTCGTTCAACGCGCTTCCGCAAGATTATGGATGCGATTTATGGGTCGATGACCCAAAAAGGATCATACCCCGCATTGCGCGAAATGAAGGCGTGATCACGATTTAATCATATCGAAACCTGCGACGCACCAAACGACGCCAACGATGTTGGCGCCAGCGATAAAAGATTGCAGCGAATGCAAACACCGGCAGCGTCAAAAGGCCCGCGTCCAACTCGACTTCATCGCGATAGATCACACTATCCTCGTCCATTGGGCGCACCGCAATAATATGATCCCAGCGCCGGATCAAATCGCCTGAACCATTATCTCGAATGAAACGCGTATCACCATACGCAGGCGGTCGACTTACGTCGAGCCATTGACGCCCGAACGGCAGCACGCCGAACAACCACATCGAGACACGAATGCGGCCTTCGTCAAACGTATCGGGAAAAATTTTCATGCCGATCGGGCGGAAGACCATGAGTGGCGAACACACATGCAGAAGCAAACGCGGCGTTTGCAGCGCCGCCCATATCACTTCGATCGGCGCGGCAAGCGACGTCTCAATGACAACTTTCATGCTCACCGGCGTCCAAACAGGCGCTCGATGTCAGAGCGCTTGAGTTCGACATAAGTCGGGCGGCCATGATTGCATTGGCCCGAAAACGGCGTTGCCTCCATTTGGCGCAGCAGCGCGTTCATTTCATCCACGGTCAGCCTGCGTCCCGCCCGCACCGACCCGCGACACGCCATCGACGAGCACACGTCATCCAACCGCTCCTTCAGCGCGTGCGCCGCGCCCAGTTCGGCCAGATCGTCGGCGAGATCTTTCAAAAGCCCCTCCACATCAACAGTTCCCAGCAGTGCAGGCGTTTCCCGCACGAGCACGGCGCCATCCCCGAACGGCTCGATGATCAAGCCGAGATCAGCAAATTCCTGCGCGCGCGCCAAAAGGCTTTCGGCTTCGGCCGGATCAAGATGCACCACATCGGGAATCAACAGCGTTTGCCGTTTGACGCCGCCATCCGCCAGCATCGATTTCATCCGTTCATATACGAGGCGTTCATGGGCAGCGTGCTGATCGACAATCACCATGCCGTCGGCGGTCTGCGCGATGATATAGGTTTCGTGCAGTTGTGCGCGTGCCGCACCCAACGGAAAGGCGCGCAAATCCTGCACTTCCGTGGCGCCGGGCGCAGGCGCTTCCAGGCGTGCGCTGGGCGCGTCAAAGGCGAACGCAGCGCCCGTCTCTGCAATGGCGTGTTCGCGCGCTGTCCAGGCGCGTGCGGCGCTGTAATCCACTCCGCCGCCGCCAAAACCCGATGCAAACCCTGCCTGCATCATTGGCGCCCGTGTTCGCGCCAGCAGATCAGCACTCACCGTCGTCGACGCGCGATGCCCCGCACCCGCCAGTGCATGGCTGAGTGCGCCAATGATCAGGCCACGGATCATCGATGCATCACGGAAGCGCACTTCGGTTTTGGCGGGATGCACATTCACATCCACATCGCCGGTGGGCAGATCCAGAAACAGCGCACACACCGGATGGCGATCCCGCGCCAGTAAATCCTGATACGCCGCGCGCACCGCGCCAACGATCAATTTGTCTTTGACCGGTCGGCCATTGACGAACAGATGCTGATGATCCCGCGTGCCACGATGCAAGGTGGGCAGGCCCGCAAAACCGGAAAGCCGCGCCTCATTGCGGGTTTGGTCCAGCACAATCGCGTTGGGCGCAAAATCAGCGCCAAGAATGGCCGCCAACCGCCGCTTGCGTCCCTCGCCCAAGGGATCCGCTTCGGCGGCAAGTTTCAGGCTGACGCGGCTATCATTTTCCAGCGTAAACGCAACATCGGCGCGCGCCATCGCCAGGCGCTTGATCGCCTCACTGACGACCATCGCCTCCGCGCGTTCCGACTTGAGAAACTTCAGCCGCGCAGGCGTTGCAAAAAACAAATCGCGCACATCAACGCGCGCGCCGTGGGCGCCCGCAAACGCCGCCGGCTTCACCGGCGAAAGCCGTCCGCCCTCCAGCGCCACGCAATGGCCCTGCCCACCGGCCGCACGCGCCGTGATGCTCAACCGCGCGACCGACCCGATTGACGGCAGCGCCTCGCCGCGAAACCCCATTGTATGGATAGTGAGCAAATCCACTGCGCCGTCATCGGCGGCCACCAGCTTGGACGTGGCGTGACGCTCCACGCATAACGCCAAATCCTCGGCATTCATGCCGCACCCATCATCTTCGACACATAACCGGCTGATCCCACCGGCTTCTATGGTGATGCGGATGGATGTAGCGCCCGCATCGAGCGCGTTTTCCACCAACTCCTTCACAGCTGCGGCGGGCCGCTCAATCACCTCGCCCGCGGCGATGCGATTGATGGCTTCAGGCGGGAGGCGGCGAATCGACATGGGAATACGCTACCGCGATTCCAGATTAATGCGCCGCGGCGACGCCCTCAGGCTGGCCCACAACCACAAAAGTGAAGTTTTCCGGTGCGTAAAGACGGCGCAATACCCGCTCCACATCCGCCCGCGTCACCGCCTCAATCAGGCTGTTGCGGCGATTGACATAGGCGGCGTCGCGCCCATCCCACTGATAGCTGTGCAGCACGCTGGCGATTTCCGTGTTGCTGTCCAGGCTCAACGGAAAAGAACCGGTGAGATAGGTTTTTGCATCACGCACTTCAGCATCCGTGACACCGCGCTCGGCCAGCTTTCGCAACTCGTCTTTGATCACCGCCATGGCCTCCGGCACGTCCTTGTTTTCAGTCTGAGCGCTGCCGCGGATGAAAGCCGCAAGATCACGCACGGACGGACTGGTGCCGATGCCATAGACAAGACCGCGCTTCTCACGCACTTCATCCATCAGGCGCGAGGAAAAACCGCCTCCGCCGACGATGTAATTGGCCACCGCCAAGGCGATCCAATCGGGATCGTGGTCGTCGATGCCGGGGGCGGCGAACAACACAAGGCTTTGGGGTTGCGGCAGTGTGCGCACAATCACGCCCTGCGGCGGGCGGATTTCCGCCGCCGGCAATGTTGCCCGCAGGCCCACTGCAGGCAAAACGCCAAACACGCGATCCAACAGCGGGCCAAGCGTTGCCGCATCAATATCGCCAACGACCGTGACAATCATGCCGTCACGCACAACCAGATCGGTGAAGGCTTTCTGCAAATCCTGGCGCGTCACAGCGCGCACACCGTCCAGCGATGTACGCAGCGCATAGGGATGGCCGGGGATCAGCGCCTCATCCAACGCCTTGTTGGCGATGAAATTCGGGTTGGTTTCCCGTTGACGGATTCCCACTTCCATCTGCCGTTTGATGCGGGCCAGCGGCGCATCATCAAAGCGCGGACTTTGCAGAACGAGGCGGGCGAGATCAAAAGCGGCGTCG
>JBIKVO010000029.1:0-13909 GCA_044356795.1 Caulobacterales bacterium | reverse complement strand
CCGCGGCAATCAGATCAAGGCGGCCGCGATTTTGGGCATCAATCGAAATACGTTAAGGAAAAAAATCCTGAGCCTGGGGGTTGTCGCTGGCAAGGCCGATTGACGGCGCCCCGCGCAATGGTCCACTTGTTGCTTATCGGCAACGGCCTGTGACCCAAATGACAACAACTGCGCCCCCTGAGATGTCTCGCGGCCTATGTGCGGCCGCGGATCGTCTTTGGGTAAGCCCCCATCTCGGTTTCTGGCTTGGCTTTGGCCTTGCCGGACTGTTGGCAGGGGCGGCCATAGTGTTTGCGTTGTCTGGCGCGATGGGCGCCAGCGACGGGCCTGCCGGACCAATCGTGTTTGCACTTCTTGGCGTGAGCCTTTTGATTTCGGCGGCCTTGGGTGCGGGGCTTGCGCATCGGATCATCAAGATTGCGCGCTCGGGCGCCTCGCCGCAGACCGGCGCGCGCCTGCATTTGCGCTTTGTGTCGCTGTTCAGCGCCGCTGCCGTCATACCAGCCATTCTCGTGGCGGCGTTTCTGGGCGTATTGTTGAGCCGCGGCGTTGAGCAGTGGTTTTCAGAACGCGTGCGAACAGTGATGGAAAGCGCGGCTGATGTTGGGCGGTTATATGCGTCGTCGTTTAATGACGACATTTCCACCGCGGTCACTGACATGGCGACGGATTTGAATCGCGCACCGTCACAACCAGATGCGGCGCCGCGGGAATACGAGGCCTATCTGCGCGGCAGCCTTGATCGGCGCTTTTTGAGCGCGGCCTATATCATCGCCAGTACGGGGCGCGTAATGGTGGGCGCGGAAGCAGAAACGGCCCCGCCCTTTGAAGAGCCCGCCCGCTGCGATGCCCCAGAGACGCCCGCGCGCCCCGGCGACGCTTTTGTCGACGCAGGCGCCGGGATTTCTGTATGCCTTTATCGCGAGCAGGCGGTGGTGCGCGCCTTGTACAAACTCGCAGCCTTCGACGACGCGTATCTTTACGTCGTCGCCCGCGTCGATCCGACCTTGTTGTCTCGCCTCGATCAATTTGATCGTGCGCTCAACGAATATCGCGACTCTGAAAGCGCGCGCGGGCGGCTGCAATTATTGTTCGCGCTGATTTATCTGGCGACTGCGATTTTGGTCTTGCTCGGTGCAGTTTGGCTTGGACTATATAATGCCCGTCGCGTGTCAGAACCGATCGGCAATCTTGCTGACGCCGCCTTGCAGGTGGCTGCCGGGGATCTTGGCGCGCGCGTGCTTGTCTCGGAAAAGCGCGACGAGATTGCCGCCCTCGGCTCCGCATTCAATCTGATGACAGCCCAGCTCCAAACCCAGCAGGGTGCGCTGGTGAAAGCGCGGTTGGACGCCGAGAACCGCTCGCACTTCACGGAGGCGGTCTTGTCCGGCGTTAGCGCTGGCGTCATCGGCCTCGATCCGCAGGGCAGGGTGACGGCGTGCAATGCTTCTGCGGCGGCGTTGCTGGGCATTGAACGGCGGGCGGCGGAAGGCCGCAGGCTCGTGGAGGCGGCGCCGGAGTTTACCGAATTATTGGCGTCATTGACAGAAAGCGCGCCAGTGGCGCGGAGGATTGATTTGGTGCGCAATGGTACGCATGTGCATCTGAGTGTGCGCGTCTCACACGACGAAGGCGGCGCCGTCTTGACCTTCGACGACATGACGAAACTGATTGCAGCACAACGCCAAGAAGCGTGGAAGGATGTCGCCCGCCGGATTGCGCATGAGATCAAAAACCCGCTCACGCCTATCCAATTGTCGGCTGAGCGCCTGCAACGAAAGTATGGCGCCGAGGTCGCCAGCGATCCCGAAACCTTCCGGCGCTGCACCGACACAATCCTGCGCCAAGTGAACGATATCGGCCGAATGGTCGATGAATTTTCCGCCTTTGCACGCATGCCGATGCCAAAGATGGAGCCCGCCGATCTCGCGGATTTGGCCCGCGCTGCGGTGTTTGCCCAACGCCTTGGCGCCAGCGACACACGCTTTACACTGACAACACCCGAGCAGGTGGTGTTTGCATGTGACGGGCGCCTGATTGCGCAGGTCATGACCAATCTTTTGAAGAATGCCCAGGAAGCCATTCAGACGCGCCGGACACGCGAGGGCGAACCCAAAGAGGGGCTGGTCAACCTCACATTGCGCGAAACACATGAAACGCTTGAGATTATTGTCGAGGATAATGGCGTCGGCTTTCCGGCCGTTGGGCGGGAGCAATTGGTGGAGCCCTACGTGACAACCCGCAGCAAAGGCACTGGCCTCGGGCTTGCGATCGTGCGGCGTGTCATCGAAGACCATGGCGGCGATTTGCAGCTGCGCGATGCACCGCCCCCGGGACCTGGCGCTTGTGTCGTCATCACGCTTCCCAAAACCCGCAAACTTCCCCAACTGAGCGGAGAAGGCTGACGTCATGAGTCAATCCGATATCCTGGTGATCGACGATGAGGCCGACATTCGCGAGCTTGTCGCCGGCATTCTGCAAGACAGCGGCTATCAGGTGCGTCTTGCACGCGACAGCACCGAAGCGCTCGACGCCATGCGGCGCCGGCGCCCAGCTTTGGCGGTGCTTGATATCTGGCTGCAGGGCAGTGAGATTGATGGGCTCGATCTTTTGGCGATGTTGAAAGAAATTGATCCCGATATGCCGGTGGTTGTGATCAGCGGCCATGGCACGATCGAGACGGCGGTCACCGCCATTCGTCGTGGTGCTTATGAATTTGTCGAAAAGCCCTTCACGGCAGAGCGCATCTTGCTGGTCGTCAGCCGGGCGCTCGAAAATGCACGTTTGAAGAGGGAAAACGCATCATTGCGGGCGCGATCCACCGCCAGCGCGGAGTTGGTTGGATCGTCCACCACCATGGCGCAGCTGCGCGGCGCGGTGGAGCGGATTGCGCAAACCAATTCCCGCGTACTGGTTTCAGGCCCGGCGGGATCGGGCAAGGAATTGGTGGCGCGCTTGCTGCATGAGCGCTCGACGCGCGGGGCTTCGCCGTTTGTGGCGATCAATGCAGCGTCCATCGCACCTGATCGCATGGAAACCGAAATCTTCGGCGAAGAGGGGCCAGACGGACGCCCACGCAAGATCGGCGTGTTTGAACAGGCGCACAATGGCACGCTGTTGTTTGATGAAGTCGGCGACATGCCGCTTGAGACGCAAAGCAAGATTTTGCGTGTACTGGTGGAACAGCGCTTTCGCCGCCTCGGCGGGTCCACGGATGTACAGGTGAATGTGCGCGTTGTATCGGCAACGTCACGGGATTTGCGCCTTGATATTGAGCGCGGCCGCTTCCGCGAGGATCTGTTTCACCGCTTGAATGTTGTGCCGCTGCGAGTGCCAAGTCTTGCGGAGCGTCGCGAAGACATCCCGGAACTGGTGGCGTATTTCGTGCGCCGCCTGTCTGAAACGTCGGGCCTCGCGACACGCCAGATCGGCGATGACGCGCTTGCAGCACTTCAGGCGGCTGAATGGCCCGGCAATGTGCGGCAGTTGCGCAATATCGTGGAGCGAATCCTGATTCTGGCGAATGGCGATCCCGGCATGCCCGTCACGATTGATGCGCTGCCGCCGGAAGCATGGCCTAATGCGGGGTTTTCTCAACATCAGGGCCTGCAAGATGTGATCGGGCTTCCGCTGCGCGATGCGCGTGAACGGTTCGAGCGTGAATATCTCAACGTGCAAATCACGCGCTTTGGCGGCAATATCTCGCGCACCGCAGCCTTTATCGGCATGGAACGATCGGCTTTGCACCGAAAGTTGAAGTCTCTCGGCGTGGATGCGCCGGGGCGCTCCCTGGCGGAGGAAGAATGAGCCGCATCGCATATGTAGACGGGCGTTATCTGCCGATGGCGCACGCGCATGTCAGCGTGCTGGATCGCGGCCTTCTGTTTGCCGACAGTGTGTATGAGGTGGTTTTCGTGAAAGGCGGACGCCTGATTGATGCCGAGCGCCATCTGGCGCGCTTGGAGCGATCGCTTGACGCCATCATGCTGCAAGCCCCGATCCCGCGCACGGCCCTGGCGCACATCCTCAACGAAGTGCGTCGCCGCAATCGATTGGCCTTCGGCGGCGTCTATCTTCAAATCACACGCGGCGCGCCGTCGGTGCGTGATCACGCGTTTCCAGCACCAGACACGCCGCCCACGGTATTCTGCTTTGTCCGCGCCGCCGATGAACGCCGCACCGAAGCGCGCGCGGCGGCGGGCGTGCGTGTGATCACAGCGCCGGATCATCGCTGGGGCGGCTGTGCGATCAAGTCCACCGGGCTGTTGCCCAATGTGCTGGCAAAACAAAGAGCCCAAGAGCAGGGCGCATTTGAAGCCTGGTTCCTCGACGCCGATGCCGCGATCACAGAGGGGGCGTCGTCCAACGCCTGGATTGTCACGCAGGACGGGGCATTGATCACGCGGGAATTGAGCGCCAATATCCTGCCAGGGATTACCCGCGCCGCTGTGGTCGAACTCGCGGCGACTTTGCAGATGCGCATCGAAGAGCGGCCATTTTCCCTCGAAGAGGCCCGCAACGCCCGCGAGGCCTTCACCACCTCGGCGATGGCTTTGATAACGCCGGTGATCGCGATTGACGCCCACATCATTGGCGACGGCCAACCCGGCCCGGTGGCGACACGTCTGCGGGCGCTGTACCGCGCAGCCGCGGAGGCGGGGCGGCTTTGATCTGTCTTGCCGCGGCGCAGCAACCCCCGCTATAGCAGACGGGGTGGCGCAGGATCCTCCGCGCATCACACAGAGCGAGCCTCACATGGATAAGAAAGGCAGCCTTCAAGACACATTCTTGAATGCAGTTCGCAAGTCTCGCACGCCGCTAACGATTTTTCTCGTCAATGGTGTGAAACTTCAAGGCGTCGTGACTTGGTTTGACAATTTCTGCGTTCTGCTGCGCCGGGACGGTCAACCGCAACTGGTCTATAAGCACGCCATTTCAACCATCATGCCCGGCGGCCCGGTGCAATTGTTTGAGGGTGATAAAGGCGGCCCGGAAGACATTGAAGACTAATCCCGGCACGACCAACGACCTCAAATCACCGCCGACGCCGCCATCCAGCGGCGCCCAAGAGCGCGCATTTGTGCTTGTGCCAGTCGAAAGCGAAGCAGCCCGCACCCGCGAGGAGCGCCTCGTGGAGACGGTTGGTCTTGCACAGGCCCTGGATGTGGTGGTGGTCAATAGCGCGGCGACGCCGCTGCGGCGTCGCTCGCCGCGGGCGTATCTGGGAGAAGGGCGGATCGCGGCGCTGAAGGACGCGATGCAGGCGGCGGACGCGGGCCTTTTGATCCTCGACACCGCATTGACGCCGGTTCAGCAGCGCAATCTGGAGACTGGCCTGCAGGCGAAGGTCCTGGATCGCACCGGCCTGATCCTGGAGATTTTCGGCCGCCGGGCGCGCTCACGCGAGGGGGTGTTGCAGGTTGAGCTGGCGCGCCAGGCCTATGAGCGCTCGCGACTGGTGCGGACCTGGACGCACTTGGAGCGCCAACGCGGCGGCCTGGGTAAAACCGGCGGCCCGGGCGAAACCCAGCTTGAAATTGACCGTCGCCTGATTGCCGATCGCATTGACCGCCTGAAGGCGCAGCTTGTGGAGGTGCGCCGCACCCGTGGCCTGCAGCGCCGCGCGCGTAAGCGGGCGGGCTTGGCCTCAGCGGCGCTGGTTGGCTATACCAATGCCGGCAAATCGACGCTTTTCAATCGATTGACCGCGGCGGGTGTATTTGCCGAAAACATGCCGTTCGCGACCCTTGATCCGACGGCGCGGCTCTTGAAGCTCACATCCGGGCGCGAATTGATCATCAGCGATACGGTGGGCTTCATCGCCGATTTGCCAACCGAACTTGTCGACGCGTTCCGCGCAACGCTTGAAGAAGTCACCTCCGCGGATGTCCTGGTGCATGTCCGCGACATCAGCCACGGCGAAACAGAGGCCCAATGCGCTGATGTCTTATCGGTGTTGGATGATGTGTTTGGCGAACTGGCGCGGCCTGCCATGATCGAGGTGTGGAACAAGACCGACCTATTGACGCCTGTGGCTCTTGAGGCGCGCATGGCGCGCGCGCAAACCAATGCCGACACGATCGTTCCGATTTCGGCGTTGCAGGGCGATGGCGTTGCAGCCTTGCTGGCGGCGCTGGATCACGCCGCATTCGGCCCAACGCGACTGATCGATGTTGGCCTCGACCCGGCGGACGGCGCCCGGCGGGCAGCGTTTGCCCGGCTTGGCCGGATCGTGTCTGAGGCCATGCTGCCGGATGGGCGGCTCCATCTTGCGGTGGACGTTCGCGTTGAGGACATGGCGCGCCTCGCGCTTCAACCTGGCGAACAGATCGAGACGCTGGCGCAAACCGCCGCGGATCACCAGCCGGGCGAACCTGCCGGCTAGGCTCTGTTGAGATTGAAATCAATCGCACCAAGCCCTAGCCAGAGCGCTCCATCGCTTTCGCCTCAAGCCAAAACTCTTCCAGAACATCGAGCGGCGCAGACCCGCCGGGCATCGCGCGCGCGCGCTGCTCCACATGGCGAAAGCGGCGCTCGAACTTGCCATTGGCGTCACGCAAGGCGTGTTCCGGCTCGACCTGCATTTTGCGCGCAAGATTGGCGACGACGAACAAAACGTCGCCCATTTCCTCATGCACCTTTGCAAGGTCGCCTTCGGCATGCGCGGCCCGCAACTCCGCCACTTCTTCTTCAAGCTTGTCGAGCACGGCTTGCGCCGTTGGCCAATCAAACCCGATCCGTGCGGCGCGTTTGCTCAGTTTTTCCGCGCGCGATAATGCCGGCAATGCTTTTGCAACGCCGCTCAGCACGCTGTCGTCGGGCATACGATCAGCGCGTTCCTGCGCCTTCAGGGTTTCCCACGCCTGCAGCTGCTCGCCCGCCGTGCGCTGGGTTGCCCCGCCAAACACATGCGGGTGACGGCGCACCATCTTTCGCACAAGTCCATCTGCGACCGCCGCCAGATCAAACGCGCCGGCTTCTTCCGCCATCCGCGCATGAAACAAAACCTGGAACAGCAAATCGCCAAGCTCCTCGCACAAGTCATCCATAGCGCCACGCTCAACCGCATCGGCCACTTCATAGGCTTCCTCGATGGTGTAGGGGACAATCGAGCGGAAATTCTGGGCAAGATCCCAGGCGCAGCCATTGTCAGCGTCGCGCAGCCGCGCCATCACCGCAGCCGCGCTGAGCAGGCTATTGTGAAGCGTCTGCGCGCGCGACGCGGGCAGCGTCGCGGCGATCAAATCGGCGGCGGAGAATGGGCCAGGTGTTGGGGCGATGCTCATTGATGGCTCTTTTCGCATAAGATATATTATGTGCAATCGGTCATGGGGTCGATGGCAAGCTCGATGGTCAGCCCGTCATGCGCCGGCATCACGTGCGGCGGCAAAGACGCAGCCAAGGCCGCATAGTCGAGATCGATGTGCAGATTGGTCAGCACGGCGCGCTTGGGCTGCACCGCGCCAATCCATTCCAGCGCCTGCGCCACATTGGCGTGCGTGGGATGCGGCTCATACCGCAAAGCGTCTACGACAAACACGTCAAGCCCATGCAGCGCCGCCAATGTCTCCGCCGGCAGCCTGACCACATCATTGCAATAGGCAAAGGCCCCAATGCGGAATCCCATCGACGGCATGACCCCGTGATCCTGCAGCAGCGGCAACAGCATGACACGACCGCCCGGCCCGTCGATCTCAAACGGCGTCAGCGGCGCAAGCAAAGGCGCCTCCAGCGCCATGATCGCCGGATATCCAAGCACGCCGCGGAAGATATAGTCGAATCGGTCGGTCAAGATCTGCGCGGTGCGCGCGTCCATAAAGGTCGGGATTGCACGACGCTGGCGTTGCGCAAACGGTCGGACATCATCGAGGCCATGGCACTGATCGGCGTGCTCGTGGGTGAAAATCACCGCATCGAGATGGGATGGCCCCACCGCCAGCAATTGCAGCCGCAATTCCGGCGGCGTGTCGATCAGGATGGTTGTGGCGTCTTGTGCTTGGCTTGCGCCATTGCGCCACGCCTGGATCAACACTCCACAGCGCATGCGCCGATTGCGCGGATTGTGCGGATCACACGCGCCCCAGCCGCCATCGGCGCGCGGCACACCGCCAGAGGCGCCGCAGCCAAGGATCGTCACCCGCATGCGATCGGCGCGGGGCGTCACGGGCTTAACCGGCGAAACAGGCGAAAAAAGTTTTCACGCAGCTGATCTTCCAGCGCTGGCCGGGAGACGCCGCGCAGTGTCGCGAACGCCTCATACACCGCCGATACCCATGCCGGCTCATTGCGCCGCCCGCGATGAGGACTGGGCGCCAGATACGGGCAATCGGTTTCCAGCAACACACGCTCGAGCGGCGCCGCGCGCGCCACTGCTCGCACATCGTCGGCGGTTTTGAAGGTCATGATACCTGAAAAGGACATATAGGCGCCCATGTCCCATGATGCACGCGCCAGCGCCATTGAGCTGGTATAGCAATGCATCAGGATGGCGAGATTGGCATATTGCTCCTTGGCGCGGCGCAAGGCCGCTTGCGTATCCGCGTCAGCCTCACGCGTGTGCACGATCACCGGCAAATCCGTCAGCGCCGCCGCACGCAGATGGGTTTCAAAGCACGCGAATTGATCGTCAAACGGGCTGTGATTATAATGCCGGTCGAGCCCGGTTTCCCCGATCGCACACACTTTCGGGGACGCAGCCAGCGCAGCCAGCGTTTCAACGGTGAGATCGAGCGCGTCTTTGGCATAATGCGGATGCACGCCGACCGACATCGCAATGTCGTCATGGGCGGCCGCGATTGCCGCGATCGCATCGACATTTTCCAGCCGATCGCAAATGGTGATCATCCGAGTGACGCCGGCGGCGCGCGCGGCGTCAATCACCTGGGACCGATCTGAATCAAAGGCGGCGTGGTGGAGATTGACGTGGCTATCGATCAACATGATGCGCGCGATCCCCAGGCCCGACCGTTTCAAGCCATCCCGGCCACAATGGCCTGCGTGGCACGCGATACGGCCAATCCAGGGTCCATGTCGAGGCCCTGCAAGGCGGACTCGGCTGCGGCGATCTCGCGGAACGCCTCCGCCCACCGCACAGCCCGCTCTGGCCGACCGGCTTTGACCAGCCAGTCCGGCGCCTGCGTCTCCAGGCCTTGACCGGCGCAGGCCGCCCGCCGCGCCGCCTGTTTCAACAACGCCAGCAGCACCTGCGCCTTTGCATCTGCCAGCAGCCCGGTCGCCGACGCGTTCAATTGCATCAGCCCAAGCGGGCGCCCACGCACCAGCCCGTCCAGGCCCTGCTCCACCGCCGTGTTCAGCGCATGCGCGCCAAGCCCCGCCAGCGCCAGAGCCCGACCCGGTCGGCCGCCGGCCATGGCGATGGCGGTGGTCAGATCGGCGCTGGCATTTTGAGCGGCAAACGCCGCCGCCATCGCGTCCGGCGCCAATGGGCGCAAACTCAAGCGCCGAACGCGCGAGCGGATCGTGGGCAAGACGGCGCCGGGCGCATGCGTGATCAGCAACAGCAAGGCGCGCGCTGGCGGCTCCTCCAGCACTTTCAAGATGGCGTTGGCGGCGTGGCGATTGAGATCGTCCACCGCGTCAATGATGGCGATCCGCCAGCCGCCCTCAGCCGGTTGCAGCGTGAAAAAACCGCCCAGCGCGCGCGCTTCCTCCGCGGTGATTTCGCGTCGGATCTTGCCGCGCTCATTGTGGCCGCAGCGCATCACAAACAGATCGGGATGGGCAAGTTGTTCGATGCGGCGCGCAACGGGATCGGCGCTGTCGACCTGGAAGGTTCCCGGCGCCGCGCGGGCCCCCAGCATCACCCGCGCCACGCGATAGGCCAAGGTTGCCTTGCCAACGCCTTTGGGACCAGTCAGCATCCAAGCATGGTGCGGCCGACCCGCCCGCATCGCCGCCGCAAGCCGCGCCTCCGCCTCGCCATGACCAAACAGGTCGTAGGTGCGGCGCGGATGCTCCGCCCCCGGTTCCTGATCGGGCTCGATGCCGCCACTCACCGCATCGCCTCGACGCGCGCCCGCGCAATGATCGCCTCGGCCTCGACGGACACATGGTCGGGCGATTGGTTGGCGCTCAGCACATGCACGCGGTGCGGCTCGGCCTCGGCGATGGCGCGGAATGCGGCGCGCACCCGGTGATGAAACGCGAGGTCCATTGCCTCATACCGCGCTTCGCCGACCGCAACCCCGCGTGACCGCATCAAGCCGACCTCAGGCTCGATATCCAACAGCAGCGTGACATCCGGCATCGGCGCTGCAATCAGTCCGTGAATGGCGGCCTCGAATGCGGCGTCAAGACCGCGTCCGGCCACTTGATAGGCCCGCGTGCTGTCGCGGAAGCGATCACAAATCACCACCGCGCCACGCGCCAGAGCCGGCGCGATCGTGCGCTCGATATGGTCGCGCCGCGCCGCCGCAAGCAATAATGTTTCCGCCTCCGGCGACCAGCGATCCGCAGCGCCAGTCACCAGCAAGGCCCTCACCGCGTCGGCGCCGATGCTGCCGCCGGGCTCTCGGGTTGCGACAATGTCGCACTCTGCGGCGAGTTTATGCGCCAACGCTTTTGCCAGGCTCGATTTGCCGGCGCCCTCACCGCCTTCCAAAGTGACGAAGAGCCCCCGCTTTTGCGCGCTCACGAGCCGCCGCCCAAAAGGCGACTGAGCGCGAAGCCAACCCGGGCAAACGGATTGGCGCGATCCACCGCTTGTGCGGCGACCAGCGGAAACTCCTGCTTCATGCCTGGGCCTTCAACCACCAGTTTCGCGACCGCTGCGCCCTGCGCAATCGGCGTCTCGAGCGGCCCGCTATACACGATATGCGCCGTCAGTTGCGGCCGCATCGCGTGCGGCGTGATGATCGTTGCGGGCGCTGCGACCGTGAGCGGGACCGCCTCTCGTGCGCCAAGCCAGACGTCCGCTTCGCCGACGATATCGCCGGGCTTGTACAGCGTGACGGTCGCATAGTCGGCGAACGCTGCCCGCATGAGGCGCTGGGCTTCGCGCGCCCGCTCAGCCATCGAGCGCGTGCCGTTGAACACGATAATGCGGCGCTGGCCATTCTGCACCGCCGATCCGATCATGCCGTAGCCGCTGACGTCGGTATGGCCGGTCTTGACGCCATCGGCGCCGGCAAACCCGCGCAAGAGCGGATTACGATTTTCCTGCGTCTTGCCGTTATATGTGAGGCTGCGTTCGGCATAGAGACGGTACAGATCGCCATGATCACGGATGATGATCGCGGCCAGACGGCCAAGGTCGCGCGCACTGATCACATGGCCATCAGCGGGCAGGCCGGTTGTATTGACAAACCGCGCGCTGGTGAGGCCGAATTCCGCCGCGCGCTGGTTCATGCGCGCGACAAAGGCCTCTTCCGATCCCAACAATCCCTCAGCCAGCACAATGCACGCATCATTGGCCGAAACGACGATCACCCCCTTGATCAGATCCTCGACGGTGACGTCTGAATTCAGCTCCAAGAACATGTGCGAGCCATCCGACTGCGCGCCCAGCCGCCACGCCCGCTCCGACACTCGGTAGCGCGTTTGCAGCGTGATCTGACCGGCTTTCAGCGCTTCGCTGACGATCACCATCGTCATCAGTTTGCTCATCGACGCCGGCGGCATCGCAACGTCGCAATCGCGGCAATCGAGCAGCGCGCCCGTCTCATAATCCAGGATCGCCACATGCTTGGCGCCAAGCATGGTCGCAGGCGGCGCCTGCGCCGCAGCCGGCATGGCCGTCATCCCGAACAGGCAGGCCGCCGCCGCCATCACCCGCACAGATTTCACGTTTCTGCTCCAAGACGATTCGCCACAATGGTAGCGGAACGATTGCGCCAAAGCGATGGCGCTCAACGGCGATGACTGACCAACAGCGCATCGCCGAAACCAGCGGCGACGGCGTGGCGGCGGGCGCGTTCGGCGGAGTCAGCGTCTGTCAGCGGCCCAAGGCGCACCTTGTGCAGAACCAAGCCATTGCGCGTCTCGGACACGATCTCAACAGCCCCTGCGCGCGCCAGCATCCCGCGCGCGCGCAGGGCGTTTTGGCGGCTGGAAAAAGCGCCCACCTGCACAAACATCGCCGCCGTTTGCGGCGCGCCGGCCTCACCGGGCGGCCGAGACCGGCTACGGTCTTGGGCTTGCCGGTGCGGTTGGGTGACGGTGGAAAGCCCCGAAGTCCCGGCCCGCTTTGGCGCCGGGCCCAGATAGCGCACATGCACCCGCGCCTCGCCGGCCCGTTCAAATCCCAGCACTTGCGCAGCCCGACGCGACACATCGATGATCCGTCCGCCGCTGAAGGGTCCGCGGTCATTGATGCGGAGCATGACTTCGGCCCCGGTTTCCAGATTGGTCACCTGCACGAGGCTGTTCAGCGGCAGGGTCGGATGGGCGCCGGTCAAAGAGGTGGGATCAAAGGGTTCGCCGGACGCCGTGCGCCGGCCGGCCAGCTCTTGACCATACCAGGACGCCTTACCCGTTTGTTCATAGCCAGGCTCCGCGGTGGGCACAAACCAAACCCCGTCCGCGGACTGGTAGGGCGCCTCGACTTTCTCCTGCTCCAGCCATGCGGGCCGTTCAGGCCCGCCCTGCACCGCGCTTTCGCCTGCCTGTCCCCCGGCCCGACGCAGGCGCAAAGCCCGCTGCACCACTGGCGATGGCGCCGTTGGCGCTGTCATGCGCAAATCAACCACAACCGAACCGCGGCGATTTTCGCCGTAACCATAGTCGATAGGGCCATCGGCCCCCGCATCTGCGCGCGCCGACGACAGCGACGCCGCACACAGCGCAGCGCCGGCCCCGACCGCCAGTTTGACAAGTGCGTGCATCTGCATCGACGCGGCGCTCCCCCGTCCGGCGCCAGGTGCGCCGCCACACCAGAACAATGACACAATGCCCTTGAAATCGCGTTAGGATTTACGGTTGAGTGATATTCATCACTAAACCGGTGATAAGCACAATCAGCCCTTACCGCATGGCTCGGAATGGTTCAACAGGGGCGCGGCAACGGCCCGCGCGATAGCCAATCGATCATCCCTCAGCCGCCACGCCGCGGGCGGCAGGCGTGCGAAACGATCCCGATCGGCCACACAATGTCCGATCATCGCCGCGTCCCTGCCCCGCGGATGGGCGCCCAACGCGGCCGGCAACGCGCCCTCGTTGGCGAGAAGCAACGCGTCCAGCCGCAAAAGCGACCATGCCGCTTCAACGGCCGGGCTCCCGGGGACCGTGTCGTGCTCGATCCCCTTGCCAAAGCCCGCAGCCCAGGCCCCTTCCTTCAGCGACGCTTCAAGGGCCCCACGAAGGCCCCCGCGCGTGGGATATGCCAACGCCTTGATCCCCGGCGCCGGCTGCAACAGATCGGCAGTCATTGTGTGCAACGCCGCGATGTCGCTCAAAACCAGCGCCCGCGCTCCAGGCTTTGCAGAAAGAATGGCTCGGGTGCGCGGGCGGTTTCGGGACCATCGCGATGCAGGGTTCCAGCCGGAATGTCGACGCGCTTGGATGTGGAGCCGTTGGCAGAGCCCCGCCGCGCAAGGTCGCGTTCCTCATGGCCAGCGCCGCGATAGGGCTCACACTGAAGGCTCATGGCAATCTTCATGCGTGACGTCATGGCGTGACGCATCGCCTCTGGCCCCGCCGCAATCAGGTGTTCCAGCAGAGGCGCAATCATCGTGACGTTCGTCGGCGGGATCGGCGTTCCTCTTCGTCGAGGACCACCGATGCGGGATTGGCGTTGCCGGCCGCCTGAGGCGGCCGGCAACGCACTCATAGCCAATCGCCTTAACGGCCGTTTCCATCTGTGGACGCCCCGTTGGATGCACGTGGTAAAGTTCAGCTTGGCGCGTCGTCGGATGCTGTCATCTGTCCGGCATCTGTCCGGCATCTGTCCGGC
>JBIKVO010000324.1:0-3996 GCA_044356795.1 Caulobacterales bacterium | reverse complement strand
GGGCTCCTCCATGAGCGCCCCGCCGAGTTCCATGGCGCCGCGCGCCACCGCTGCCTTCGCGTGCGCCAAGTGCGCCGCCCGCAACGGCCCGCGCTTGTCGCGGAAGTCAGGGACGTATTCGTAGATCAGGATGAAGTGTTTCATGCGGTCGCGTTTTCCTCATCCGTCGGCACGATCGGAATGGCAAGCGCGCTTTCCGGCGCGCAGAGCGGCGCGATCGTCTCGTCACCTTCGCGCTTGAAAATCAGCCCCCAGCGGCCGTCTTCCATCGGCTCGCGATGCACCCAGATACGCCGATGCGCGGGCTCATAGATCCAAAACTCTTGAAAGCCTGCCGCGGCGTAGCGCGGGCCCTTCACGTCGCGGTCGCGGGCAAGCGTGGTTTCTGAAACTTCGACAATCAGAGACACGGTTTTGGGGGAGCGCGCGCGGCTGGGCGTGTTGGGGGGAACGACGAGAATATTGGGATAGAGCTCGGTGTCAGCATCCACGTGGAGCAGCGTGTTCATCAGGATCGACACGCCGTCGCCGAGCGCAGCGCGCAATGCTTCCGCCAAGAATGCCGCGCCGTCGGCGCGCCTGTAACCCTCACCCGCCGCCATATCCTGCACCTTTCCCCCAATCAGTTCGACGCGCGCGCCCTCTTCTAGAATGCCGGCCGCGATCATGGCTTGGAACTGCGCGGCGCTGAAACGCACAGGGCCGCCAGAACGCGCGCCAAGCGGCGCTGCAAGCGGTGACGCCGGTCGCGCTGATTTCGCAGGGGATGATGCATCGTCGGCCATGCGGGGAGCATACCATACCCGCGCGAGACGGCCTACTCCGCCGCCGCGTTGGTCCCGACGGCTCGATGTACTTTGAAAGCGCGCTAGGGCAGCCGGGAACCCATCGCCTTCCAATGGGGCATAAGGGTCAACAGAAACAACACCGGCAGCGACAGTGTGAGGGGTATAGCCCAGCCTGGATAAGCGGATAACCACGACGGCTGCGCCCAATAGGTCACTGCCACTGCGGCAATTTGCAGTATGGGATAGAGCACCACTGCCCAACGCCGCATAAACCAAAGTCCAATAGGAAGCATGACCGCCACTGCCCAAGCGATCGGTCGAAAAACCGCCAAAGGTCCTGGGTTTAGTTCGCGGAAATCAAGCTGATTGATCGCGTAGGAATGCACAGCTGACCATAGGTCAAAAACCGCAGCAACACCCAGCACCAGCGCCCAAATCGTGATGATCTTGGGCCGTTCCAATCGAACTACTCCGCCGCCGCCAACTTCACCGCGTGCACGCCTTTGGCAGCGCGATAACGGTCGATCCGCTCCTCGATTTCGTGGCGGAAATGGCGGATCAGGCCTTGCACCGGCCAGGCCGCCGCATCGCCCAGCGCGCAAATCGTGTGGCCTTCGACCTGGCCTGCAACATCGAGCAGCAAATCGATTTCGCTGTGCTCGGCCTCGCCTTTCGCCATCCGCTCCAACACGCGCCACATCCAGCCCGTGCCCTCGCGGCACGGCGTGCACTGGCCGCAACTCTCGTGTTTGTAGAAGTAGGAAATCCGCGCGATCGCGCGCACCACATCTGTGCTCTTGTCCATAACGATCACGGCGGCGGTGCCGAGGCCCGATTTCAACGCCGACAGGCTGTCGAAATCCATCAGCACATCTTCACATTGCTCCGCCGGGATCATCCGCACTGAAGATCCGCCGGGGATCACCGCCTTCAGATTGCCCCAGCCGCCGCGCACGCCGCCGCAATGCTCTTCCAGAAGTGTCTTCAGCGGGATGCTCATCGCTTCTTCGACATTGCAGGGCTGGTTCACATGGCCCGAAATGCAGAAGATCTTGGTGCCCGTATTGTTGGCGCGGCCGATGCCGGCAAACCATTTGGCGCCGCGACGCAGAATGGTTGGCGCAACCGCAATCGATTCGACATTGTTCACCGTCGTCGGGCAGCCATACAGGCCGATATTCGCCGGGAAGGGCGGCTTCAACCGCGGCTGGCCCTTTTTGCCTTCGAGGCTTTCAAGCAGGGCGGTTTCTTCCCCGCAGATATAGGCCCCCGCGCCATGGTGGACGTAGAGGTCAAAATCCCAGCCGTGGATATTGTCCTTGCCGATCAGGCGCGCGGCGTAGGCCTCCTTGACGGCCTCTTCCAGCACTTCGCGCTCGCGCACATATTCGCCGCGGATATAAACATAACAAGCATGCGCCTGCATCGCGAACGACGCCAACAGGCAGCCCTCGATCAGCAGGTGCGGATCGTGGCGCATGATCTCGCGGTCTTTGCAGGTGCCGGGCTCGGACTCGTCTGCGTTGACCACCAGATAATGCGGCCGATCCTTCACTTCCTTCGGCATGAACGACCATTTCAGCCCGGTGGAAAAACCGGCTCCGCCGCGCCCGCGCAGGCCTGAATCCTTGACCTGTTGAATGATCCAGTCCCGCCCGGCCGACAGCATGTCCCGGGCGCCGTTCCATGCGCCGCGCCGCTTGGCCGCCTCAAGCCGCCAATCCTGCGCGCCATACAGGTTCAAGAAAATCCGATCCGCATCCGCGAGCATGCCAACTCCACGCCAAAGAGCCTTGCCTGCGGACGCTCACCGCATCGGTGCGCGTTGAGGCCGAAGGACGAACAGGGCATACAGCGCGCTTGCCGCGATCGACAAGCCCAACCACGTCATGTCTTCCAGTCCGACTGCGGTCGCCCCGCCAGAGCCGACCAGCACGAGCCCCACAAGGATCGCCGACATCCAGGCCCCAGGCGGCGTCTTGACCGGCGCGATCTCAGCCTTGGGGGCGCCCGGCGCCGGCCCGGCTTTGTTGCGCGCCCAAAGGCCCGCCGCCCCAAGCCCCAGCACAACCACCGCGCCCAACCCCGCCATCACCTGATAGATCGGCACGGCGGCAAGGCCATTCAGCAGCGCCAACCCGACAAACCCCGCCAAAGCGACGAGCCCGGCCCCGGCCGACCAAAACAGACTTTGCCCAATCAAACGCCACTCAACCCCGCCCATGCCGGCCTCCAGTTTTCTGTTGCAGAGTGGATATAGAACGCGCTCGCCCTCAGGTAGGGGGCTCTGATGCGACGGATTGTCAGGCCCGCGCGGCGATCACACTGGCGCGCTCAGATCATGGCTTGGGGGCTTTGCGGGCGCGGGCGCGCATGATCAACACCGCCGCAAACATCACCCAGCCGCCGACTAGCGCGCCCAGGCCTACCGCCTCCAGCCAGGGCGGCGATCCCTGTCCATAGCGGGCAAACAGCACGAGCGCAGCGCCGGCGATGATGGTCCAGAGGCCCGCACGGCGCAGGCCCGGTGCGATCGCGCGGACGCCCGGCTGCCGCGCGGTCGGTTCAGGCGGCATCCCGCGGCGTCGTGCGCGTGATGGAGACCACGAAATACAACAGCGCCAACACGCCCGAACCCGCCGCGATCAGGATTGTCAGCAGACGCGCCGCGCCCTCCTGGCCGCCGCTTAGCGCCAATACCTGCAGCGTGAAGATCACCGCCATCAAGATCGCCAGGATCGCCGTGGTTGATTTGCGCATGCCAAACACCATCGGCCGTGATCCGCCGCCGCGGCGCTTCAGCGCCGGGGAATCTGCCGTCACGTCGATGCGCAGCGGTTTGGCGTCTCCCTGCTGCGTGTTGTGGACCGTCTCCACCCGGATTCCGTCGCCCATCGCCCGTCTCCTTCGCGTTTCCGCCGGCTCAATCGCGATTGCCGCGCGCCGCCACCATAACGGCGCGGACCACAAACCATACCCCAACCAGCGCCGGCGCCCAAACGCGCGCATCGCTGACGCTAACCTTTTCGACAATGGCCATGTAGCCGGCCAGGCCCGCAAGTGCGATCGCGCCGGTGGCGTAAAGCACCGCAAGGCCAAGGCCGGCGCGACGGGCCTTGTTGGCCTCGTCGCTTTCGAACGGCAGCCGCGCGCGCGCCATGCCGGGGCGAAACTGCGGGTCGTTTGGGGGCGACGGCTCTGGATCGGG
>JBIKVO010000323.1:0-4008 GCA_044356795.1 Caulobacterales bacterium | reverse complement strand
ACGCCGTCGCGCCATAGACCAGCGCCGCCGCCAGCAACAGACCGCCAAGGCTTTGCGCCGCCGGGCCCAGTGCGCCCGATCCCGCCGCCATCCCAATGCCGATCACGGCGGCGGCCGCCACCGCCCCGCCCAACAGCGCATAAACCCAACCAAAGCCGGCCTCTTCCTTGGCCTGTTCGGCGTCGGCGGGTGCAGCTTCAGCCGATGCGGCTTGCGAAAACGCTGTGCGGGCTGCTTCCGGCGTTGGCGATGCTGGCGATGCTGGCGATGGCGAATCCGGCGCGGCTTTTTGGGCGTCGCCCTTTGGCGTGGGCAGCGGATCGTTGGCGATTATGACCAGGTCCGGCTCGGCCGGCGGCGGCGCGATCTGCGGCGCCGGTGTTTCCAAAACAGGGCGCACCTCTTCGCGGATGATCACGCGCTCTTCCCGGACAACCACGCCATCCTTCAATGCGCCTTCCAGCGACCTCACCCGCTCGTCCAGCGCCATAATGATTTTGGCGTATCGCGTTGTGCGCAGGAACGCCATCGCCCCCAGGATCACAGGGCCGATCACCGCCACAATCGCGACGAACGCAAACAAGAACAGTTCGAGCGGCAGGGGGGCGCTCCCTTACGGCATCGTGTGATTCATGCGACGCAGACGGGGCGGCGAGCTCTTATCGCGTGGATCGCACATCAGATGCTGGAACATAACAATCAATAGAGCCGCTTTTTGTTACACAAGCGGCACCGGCGGACAACAACAGCCGCCAGCATTCCCCCTGGCAAGCCCATGGAAAGACTATGCCGCGTCAGCGCGCGCCTGTCTCGCCTCCACCTTCAAAAAAGCGCTTCACCGCGTCGAGAAACCCCTGGCTTTGGGGATGGTGGCGCTCTTCCCCCGCGCTGCTGGCGGCGAATTCCTCCAACAGCTTCTTCTGCTTGGCGGTCAGGTTAATCGGAGTTTCCACCGCAATCTCGACATGCAGGTCGCCCCGGTCGCGGCGTTGCACGTGCGTCATGCCATGGCCGCGCAAAACAAACCGCCGCCCGGCCTGACTGCCGGCGGGGATGGCGACCTTTTGTTTGGCGCCGTCGATTGTTGGAATCTGAATTTCCCCGCCAAGCGCCGCTGTCGTCATTGGCACCGGCGCGCGGCAAAACAATTCCGAGCCTTCCCGCTCGAAAAATGCGTGCGGCCGCACGGAGAGGAACAAATACAAGTCGCCGGGCGGGCCGCCGCGGGCGCCGGAATCGCCTTCGCCAGACAGCCGGATGCGGGCGCCGTCCTCTAGGCCCGCGGGGATTTTCACCGCCAGCGTGCGATCACGTTTGACCCGGCCACGGCCCGCGCAGGACTTGCACGGATGCTTGATGATTTTACCCGCGCCCTGGCAGGTATGGCAGGTGCGCACCACCCGGAACATGCCCTGCGTGGCGCGCAATTGGCCGGCGCCATTGCAGGTCGGGCAGATTTCAGCGGGGTGGCCAGGCTCCGCCCCCGATCCGGTGCAGACCTCGCAGGTCATTTCCCGCGGCACGACGATTTCGCGCTGCACGCCTTTGAAGGCGTCTTCCAGGGTGATTTCGAGATCATAGCGCAGATCAGAGCCGCGCTCGGCTCCACCGCGTCGCGGTTGCCGCCCGCCGAACAGATCGCCAAAAGCGTCGCCAAACACTTCGTTGAAGATATCGGCAAAATCCGTGTAGCCGCCCGCCCCGCCGGGGCCGCCGCCATTCTGGAACGCGGCCTTGCCGTAGCGATCATAAGCGGCGCGCTTTTGCTCGTCCGAGAGGACGGCATAGGCTTCGTTGATCTGCTTGAACTTCTCCTCGGCGTCTTTGTTGCCGGGATTTTGATCCGGGTGCCATTGCATCGCAAGTTTGCGATAGGCGGATTTGATCGCCGCCGGA
This sequence comes from Caulobacterales bacterium, assembly GCA_044356795.1. GTDB lineage: Bacteria > Pseudomonadota > Alphaproteobacteria > Caulobacterales > Aquidulcibacteraceae > JBIKVO01. The sequence goes on along the minus strand of JBIKVO010000323.1, from coordinate 2,112 downwards.
TCCGCAGTTCGCTGCACGCCCAGTGTGGCGTAATAGTCCTCGCTCATGGCGGGGTCCTTAAAGGACGGGCCGGAAGGGGCCGAGCCAACCTTGTCATCGCACCGGCTCAGCCGCCATTCCGATCACACGTCAGGCGCTCTTTTTGTTTTGACCGTCGACTTCCTCGAACTCGGCGTCGACAACGCCCTCTTCCGTGCGCGCGCCGTTATCGCCACCGCCGCCTGGGCCGCCGCCACCCTGGCCATAGATGGCCTCGCCGATCTTCATCGACGCTTGCGCCAGTGATTGGGTTTTGGCCTGGATGTCAGAGACATTGCCGGCCTCCAACGCACCGCGCAGGGCGGCGATCGCGGCTTCAATCGCGCCTTTGTCCGCCGCGCCGACCTTATCGCCGTGCTCGCTCAACTGCTTTTCCGAGGCGTGGATCAGCGATTCCGCTTGGTTCTTCGCTTCGGCCAATTCGCGGCGCTCGCGATCGTCGGCGGCGTGCTCCTGCGCCTCCTTCACCATCCGCTGGATGTCGGCTTCCGACAGGCCGCCCGACGGCTGAATGCGCATCGATTGCTCTTTGCTGGTCGCCTTGTCCTTAGCCGAAACCGATACGATGCCATTGGCGTCGATATCGAAAGTGACTTCGATTTGCGGCATGCCGCGCGGCGCCGAGGGAATACCGATCAGATCGAATTGACCAAGGATGCGGTTGTCCGCCGCCATTTCCCGCTCGCCCTGGAACACGCGAATGGTGACAGCCTGCTGGTTATCTTCGGCAGTCGAGAATATCTGGCTCTTTTTCGTTGGAATCGTGGTGTTGCGATCGATCAGGCGCGTGAACACGCCGCCCAGCGTTTCGATGCCGAGCGACAGGGGCGTTACATCCAGCAGCACCACGCCTTTCACGTCGCCCTGCAGCACGCCGGCCTGGATCGCCGCGCCGATGGCCACGACCTCATCCGGATTGACGCCCTTGTGCGGTTCGCGACCAAAGAATTCTTTGACCACCTGCTGGATCTTCGGCATGCGCGTCATGCCGCCGACCAGCACCACTTCATCAATCTGGCCGGCCGACAGGCCCGCGTCTTTCAACGCGTTCTTGCACGGCTCAAGCGTGCGCTGCACGAGATCATCGACCAGCGCCTCAAGCTTGGCGCGGGTGATCTTCATGTTCAGGTGCAGTGGTTGCTTGGTTGTCGGGTCAAAGCCGATGAACGGCTCCGACAGCGCATATTCGGTGGTGGAGGACAGTTCCTTCTTGGCCTCTTCAGCCTTGGCGCGCAAACGCTGCAGCGATAGTGGATCCTGGCGCAGATCGATGCCGTTGGCCTTTTTGAATTCGTCGGCGATATAGTTCACGATCCGAGCGTCGAAATCTTCACCGCCAAGGAAGGTGTCGCCATTGGTGGAGCGGACCTCAAACACGCCGTCGCCGATTTCGAGCACCGAGATGTCGAACGTGCCGCCGCCGAGGTCGTACACGGCGATCGTGCGGTTCTTGTCGGACTTGTCGAGGCCATAGGCAAGCGCCGCGGCGGTCGGCTCGTTGATGATGCGCTCAACCTCAAGGCCGGCAATCCGGCCGGCGTCTTTCGTCGCCTGACGCTGGGCGTCGTTAAAATAGGCCGGCACGGTGATCACCGCCTTGGTGACCTTTTCGCCAAGATAGGCTTCCGCCGTTTCCTTCATCTTCTGCAGCGTGAAGGCGGAAATTTCCGATGGCGCATATTGCTTGTCGCGGCCCTGCACCCAGGCGTCGCCGTTCGGCGCCTTGACGATCTTGTACGGCACGAGGCCGACATCCTTCTGCACGATCGGATCATCGAACTTGCGGCCGATCAGACGCTTGATTGCATAGAAGGTGTGCTCGGGATTGGTGACCGCTTGCCGGCGCGCCGGCATGCCGATCAGGCGTTCGCCGCCGTCCGTGAAGGCAACGACAGAGGGGGTCGTCAACGCGCCTTCGGCATTGACGATAACCTTGGGCTGGCCGCCTTCCATGATGGCGACGCAGCTATTGGTGGTGCCCAGATCGATCCCGATGATCTTGCTCATAGTGCTTCCGTCCTCGACCTTCTTCTTTCGGCGACGCGGCGCTGCCGGGAGCCGAGCCCATGACGG
>JBIKVO010000322.1:0-4043 GCA_044356795.1 Caulobacterales bacterium | reverse complement strand
GCGGGCAGCGATCATGTCTGGATCTCGAAAACCCGCATGTTGCAACAAGGCCCGCCAATCCGGCGTCTCCGCAGCACGCGCCAATGCCCCTGGTTTGCGCATCGGCTCTGTCAGTGTTTCGCATAGAGCTGCAACAGTCTTGCGCAACGCAACGACATCTGCATCGAATATCGCGAGATCCTCATAACCGCACAATCGCGCAACCGCCGCACGTGTCTTGACATCTGACGGCATGGCATGGGTTTGTTCATCTAGCCGCATCTGCAGGCGATGTTCGATCGCGCGCCAAACGCGATACGCCGCACTCAACTGTGCTGCCGCGCCCTGCGGTACAATGCCGGCATCCGCCAACACTGCCAGTGCATCCAAGGTGGCAGGCGTCCGCAAGGCTGGCGCCCGCCCGCCCAGAATGAGTTGCTGTGTTTGGACAAAGAGTTCAATGTCGCGAATGCCGCCGCGCCCGAGTTTGACATCAAACACCGGATCTTCCAGCGGGGCCGATCCATGAAACCGGTGAATCTGTCGTTGGATCGCGCGAATATCGTCAATTGCGGCATAATCGAGATGACGCCGCCACAGAAATGGCCGCAGCGACGCAATAAATGCTGAGCCCATCTCGATGTCGCCAGCGCAGGCGCGCGCCTTGATGAAGGCCGCACGTTCCCAGTTTTCGCCGACACTCTGATAATAGCGCTCTGCGGCGGCAAAACTGATCGCCACCGCGGTGGAGCCCGGATCAGGCCGCAGACGCAAGTCCGTGCGAAACACATAGCCATCCGCTGTTACTTCTTGCATCGCCCGCACAACGCGCTGCGTCAGGCGCACCGCCGTTTCCCGTGCATCCAGCTGCGGTCCCAGCGCCAACCAGTTCGGCGCATAAAACACGATTAGATCAATATCGCTGGAATAATTCAGCTCCCGTGCGCCATGCTTGCCCATGGCGACGATGCAATAGCCCTGCAACGGTCCCGCAAGATCGCCACAGGCGCGCATGTGATGTTCGCCCGCACGCAGCGCCGCAGAAAGCGCGACATCGGCGAATGCCGTCAATCCCTCTGTGACGGCAAAATGATCAGCCAATCCGGCCAAATCCGCCAACCCCAGCGCCAGATGCACATCCGCTTTCGCGGCGCGCAAATCCGCCATCACTGCGGCGAAGTCATCTTTACCGCCAGCCTGATCCACCACGGTATGCGCCCGCGCCAAAACCGAAGCGAAACCTGCAGTGCGCAACATCATCACCGTTTCACGGCGCTGCTGCGCGAGCCGTGAGAGATAAGGCGATGCCTGAAACACGGCATCCATAGCGCGATCCAAAGCATCGCCGCCCTGCCCGCATGCAGGCGCAATCATCATCATCGCACAACGCCCCAAGATGGCAGCACAAGGGCCGCACCCAAACCAACACCGCCGCCTGGCTGCGTGCCCGCGCGACGCCCATCGCGCAGTTCAAGCTTGCCATCATGCGCCTTGGCGATGGCGGCGACGAGACTCAAACCGAGGCCGGCGCCGGGTGCATCGCGGTGATCGTCAAGCCGCGCAAACCGATCCACCACGCGCGCCCGCTCCGATGGTGGAATGCCGGGGCCATCATCTTCCACCAGCAATTCCATGGCGCCATCAGCGCGCGCGCGCGCTTCCACCACAATCGTTCCCCCGGCTGGCGTATATTTCAGCGCATTTTCGATCAGGTTCGACACCGCGCGCCCCAATTGTCGCGGCTCACCCCGCACGGTCACAGGGCGCGGCGGGAGCACCAGCGTTAGCGTCAAGCCGGCATCTTCTGCGGACGGTTCGTAGAATTCGGCAAATTCGGCAGCAATCGCGTGCAGATCGACAATCTCGTGCGACAGCGCGGTGCGGCCCTCCATCCCGGAGATTTCCAAAACTGCATTGAACACCGCCAGCAGCCGATTGGTTTCGTCGATCGTCTGCTCCAGCGCGGCGCGATCTTCTGCGGTGTCAGGCGGACGCGCCAAAGCCGCCTCCAGCCGATTGCTCATGCGCGTGAGCGGCGACCGCAGATCATGCGCAATCGCATCCCCACGCGAGCGCGAGAACATGATCAGTTTTTGCAGCGCATCAAGCATGGCGTTGAGATCGACAGCGAGGCGGTTGAACTCATCATCCCGTCCCGCGATGTGTGCGCGCCGGCCAAGATCGCCAGCCATGACGTCGCGCGTAGTTTGCGACAATTCGCCTGCGCGCTTGGCAGACAAGCGCCCCGCCGCAAGACCCGCAACCAACGCCACAGCCAGGCCCATTAAAAGGCCCCACAACAATTGCTGACGAATGCGCTCCGCGGCGGCGTCTTGCACGGTCATATCCTGGCCGACCAGCAGGATCTGACCGCCAACCGCAACCCGCCCAACATAAGCCTTGATCCGCGCCGAGGTGAAGCCGCCCTGGCCATTGTCCACTTCGGCGCGGAAACTGATATGGCGAGGCGTGTTGTTGACATCCGTCACCGGCAGCGTGCTGAAGTCCCCCACCGCCACATCGCCGGAGGCCCCGGCGAGGACATATACCAGCGGCCCCTGCCCGGACGAGCGCAGAATCAGATCCTGGCTCACAGCGCGCAGGCCCGCCTCACTATACTGCTTCACCAGATGATCATATTCGCGCTGCAGGTTGCGTTCGGCTTCACGCTCAAATTCGCCAACAGTTTCGTTATAGGCGATGATCACAACGCCGATCACAAACGCTGCCGCGATGATAGCCTGCAGGGCCGCGACTTGCGCTGTGGTGGTGCGAGCGATCGACATGATGTCGATCGCGCCGCCCCACGCCGTCAGCCGCCGCCAGAGGCCAAGCGGTATCCTGAGCCACGCACCGTATGTAGAAGCTGCCCCGGGAAGTCGCGGTCGATCTTCGCCCTCAGGCGGGAGATGTGAACGTCGATCACGTTCGTCTGCGGATCGAAGTGATAATCCCACACTTTCTCCAATAGCATCGTGCGCGTCACCACCTGACCTGCGTTGCGCATCAGATACTCAAGCAGGCGGAATTCCCGCGGTTGGAGATCGATTTTCTTGCCGCCACGATGCACTGTGCGGGCGAGCAAATCCATCTCCATGTCGGAGACCTTTAGCCGCGTAAGGGGACCGACCTTATCACGACCGTGCCACAGGGCGCGCACCCGCGCCAGAAATTCGGCGATGTGGAACGGCTTGCCCAGATAATCGTTGGAGCCAGCGTTCAACCCTTCAATCTTGTGGTCGACATCCGAGAGGGTCGACACAAACAGGACCGGTGTTGAGACGCCCTGTTTCCGCAGATCGCGGACAACATCTGGACCGCTTTTGGTCGGCATCATCCAGTCGAGAACAATCACGTCATAGGCGCCGTCACTGGCCATAACTTCGCCTTTTGGGCCATCATTGACGGTGTCGACAACGTGTCCGTCTTCTTCAAGGGCGCGCTTCAGCGTACCCACCATCGTCACATCATCTTCGACAATAAGCACCCGCATCCATGTCTCCCAGTTCTGCGCCCGAACCGCCCCCGGCCCAATTCGCTTTTCTCGTTCACTTTGATGCGGGCTGGCGCGCGCCGCCGTGGTTGGCGACACACGACCCGCGCACTTAATCCTCGCGCATCCGTACCGGCACAAACACAGTCCGGCCGAGCGGATCTTCCACCTGCAGCAACAAAACGCCGGTGCCGTTTTTGGCGGCTTCCGCGGCGTTTTCGAGCTCAGCCGCGGTGTTTACCGGGCGCCCCGCCGCTTGCAGAATAATGAAGCCCGGCGGCACCTGACCGGCCATCGGGCTATTGTTGGCGATGCGTTCGATCACCAGACCGCCCGAACGGGCGTCAGGCGCGCGACGGTCTTTTTCGGTGGCCGGGCGAACCTGAACGCCCAAAGCAGGCGCCAGCGCGCCTCTGGGGGCTGGCGGCGTCTGCTCGTTTGGTCCGCCGCCGGGGGTGTCAGCGGATGCAAGTTCCCGCTCCCCCGGGCGTTCGCCCAATCGCACCGTCACCGTGCGCCGTGCGCCTTCACGCAGGATTTCGATTCGCGCATCAGTATTGGCCAAAGCACC
>JBIKVO010000028.1:0-14153 GCA_044356795.1 Caulobacterales bacterium | reverse complement strand
CACCCGATCCACCGCTGCAATAATGACGTGCGCCAGGTCATCGCCCGGCAGCCAGTCCTTCAAGTCCGAAGGCAACAAAAACGCCTGGTCGCGATCAAACGAAACAAAGTTCACTATGCCCAAAGGCGACGCTGCTTTGCCGTTCAGTCCGACAGGCTGCTAGCGCGTTTTCCGATCAGCTGGAAACCGGTTGATCGTTAGAAAACGCGCTGAAGCAAAATTCTGGGCAATCCGATCCGATGCATCGGACCGGATTGCCCTTGAACCGCAGAAAGAGGTTCGCAGATATTGCCTAAGGGAGAAGGCGCTCAGCGGCTTGTCAAAGTCACCCGTTTCGCGGGCCGCCCGAGAGAGCAGTCAGCGGCACGATCCAAAAGCAAAACCGCAAATCTATCCAATCGAAGTCGCCGCGCCCGCATAATGCGCGCCATGCATGGTCTGCTTCCCCTCCTGCCGCAACTGGCGCGCGTCTTCATGGTGGTTTGGCGATATCGTCGTGGGGAGACGCCTGGCGGCCTGAAAAACTCGAAGACGATCTGTTTCGCATGCGTGTCGCGCTGTATCGCGCGAACGCTGCCGTCAGCCGGTAACAGATGTTTGTGATGTTCCATCACGGCACACTGTAGATGATCGCGGTTTTTGGCATGCACGCTGATCGCATCGCTGCACGCCGACCCGGCCAAAGCGGTACAGCACGGGAATTTGTGGCCGACGCAAGATGCGGATGCTCGTGCGCGGTAAACGCGCACTCACCGATCCCGCGCATCATGGCAAGCCTGAAAACCGTTTGCCGCTCGCGTATAGAGCGATTGCATCACCCATCGCGCGTAGCGTCAATACCCAAATCATCTGTACACGAATGATCGCGTTACCGCGCCAGCTTGATTTCACTTAGCGCGCGTCCTCCACCCGACTGACTTTCCGCCCGCTGGAGCCCCAAGCCCGGCGACCCTTATGCTGCGCGCTTTGCTTTTTCGTTTCTTCTCGGCGCCCAACCGGTTTCCAAACACCCTAAAAACGCAGATATGCTGTCTGACTCTCGGCGCAGCCACACGCGGCGCCGTAACTCTGTGTTCGCCAAGGACGAAGGACAAATCAACTTGCATGCGACGCCACAGAGGCCGTCAAAGTGAATGCTGACCGCAGAGCTGCAACCACCCAAGCAGGCAGCCTCGCATCTGGAAAACACACCCTGATCTCAACCATCGTTCTGGGCCCGGTCTTGGCCTTTGCGTTTGGTTTCATTGCCAATCGGATGCGGCTATCGCCGATTGTTGGCTATACGCGGTGTCGCCGTGCCTAGCGCATTGGCGCAGACGAAAATCGCCACCCTACTGTGCGTCGGCCTTGGCGTCCTGATTGGACTATCGCTCGCGGAAAGCCTGACGCTGGGGGTGTCTTCATCGGTTGCCTGAACGGTTTTTCTGTTGCGTGCTTTGGAAGAACGCCACCTGACAAAGACTTTAAATGGCCTCCTCTGTGTGGGTTGGCGGATAGTGGAGGACATCGCGATTGCGCTGACGATTGTGTTGCTGCCGACTTTGGCGGCCATGACACACGCCGCCGCCGCCAGCGAAACCACGAGCGCACGCCTGTTTGAAACGCTTTTGAAAATCGCTGCATTCGTGGCGCTGATGCTGGTGGTGGGAGCGCGCGTGTTTCCCTGCCTGATCGGGCATCTTGGGCACACTAAGTCGCGCGAGTTGATGTCGCTTTGCAAGATTGCATTGGCGCTTGACGTGGCCTATGCGGCCTAAACCTTGATTGACGCGTCGTTTGCCCTTGGTGCTTTTCTTGCGAGCGTGATGCTGAACGGCGGCAAGTTCACGCACAAGATCGCCGAAGACAGCCAACCTTTACGTGACACGTTTGCGGTTTTGTTTTTTGTCTCCGTCGGCACGCTGTTTGATCCCGCAGTGCTGTTGCGACAGCCTTTAGAAATCACCGCGGGAGTGGCGATCGTGATCGTCGGCAATGGATTGGCCGCCTTTGCGATCACGACAATGTTCAAGCTGCCTGGAAGCGCCGGCCTGATGATGGCCGTCACGCTGGCTCAGATCGGCGAGTTTTCGTCCGTGCTGGCTGGCCTTGGTCAGCGATCAGGCATGATGAGCGACGCCACATCCCATCTGTTCCTCGCAGCAACACTGATTTCGATCGCCATCAATGCGCTTCTGTTTTCGCTGGCGGAGCGTTTGGGCGGCCCTCCGTCTACGACCGCAACAACGCCTTCAAGCGATACAGCGCATCGGCCGCCTCGCGCGGCGTGAGGCCATCGAGGTCCAAGGCGCGCAATGCCTCTTCCACCGCGCTTGGAGGCGATGCGGAATGCGAAGCGGCTTGAGCGGATGAATCAAACAGCGGTAAGGTGTCTTGCGCAATTGGCCCGCGCGCCCGCGCGCCCGCTTCAAGCCGCGATAGAACAGTGCGCGCGCGATCCACGGCGGCGCGCGGCAATCCTGCAAGTCGCGCCACTTGCACGCCATAGCTACGATCCGCCGCCCCGGGCGCCACTTCATGCAGAAACACCAGTTCACCCTTCCACTCTTTCGCGCGCAACGACACATTCGCGCACGCCGACAAGCGCTCAGACAGCGCTGTCAATTCGTGGTAATGTGTCGCGAAAACAGCGCGACACCGATTTACATCGTGCAGATGTTCCGCACAGGCCCACGCAATGGCAAGGCCGTCATAAGTTGCGGTGCCGCGGCCGATCTCATCCAGGATTACCAATGCGCGCGGGCCCGCCTGATGTAGGATCGCCGCCGTTTCCACCATTTCCATCATAAAGGTGGAGCGCCCGCGGGCGAGATCATCACTGGCGCCGACGCGCGAAAACACCCGGTCAGCGAGGCCCAAACGCACCCGCCGCGCGGGCACAAACAAACCAGCCTGCGCCAAGATCGCCAGCACCGCGATCTGGCGCAAATAAGTACTTTTGCCGGCCATGTTCGGGCCGGTAACAAGCGTCAATCGCGCGCCCGTCATTCCTTCCGCATCGAGGCGCACATCATTGGGCACGAATGCAACGCCGGTTTTGCGCAGGGCGGCTTCGACAACGGGATGGCGCGCGCCTTCTGCAATCAGGACGCCGCTATCATCCAAATCCGGACGAACGGCGTCCATCTCCAAAGCCCAGGCGGCGTTTGCGCTGGCGACATCCAAAACCGCCATTGCGTGCGCTGCCGCGCGCAACGGACCCGCCAAGGCTTCTACGCCGGCGGCGAATATTTTGAACAACTCCATCTCGCGGCCCAAAGCGGCCTCAGCGGCGCGTGCAATGCGGCTGTCGAGATCGGCAAGTTCGCCGGTGGTGAAACGCATCGCATTGGCGGTGGTTTGGCGATGGATGAAACTACCGTCGCGCAGCAGTGCTTCGGCCTGCTTTGTGGTGGCCTCGATATGATAGCCCAATACGGCATTGTGCTTGATCTTGATCGGCTGGCCGGACTTTTCGGCATAGGTGGCCTGCAGCGCAGCAATCACGGCGCGGCTGTCATCGCGCAGCGCCCGCACCGCATCGAGCCCCGCATCAAAACCCGTTGCGATAAAACCGCCGTCGCGCGCCAGCAGCGGCGGATCCGGCGCCAGTGCGGCCTCAAGGGTGGCGCACAAGTCCGCGCTCGGGGTTTGCGGCGGCAGGTGCAGATCATCGCCCGCATCGGCCAGTTCCGCCGGGGCGCTCGAGCCCAGCAACGCCGCGCATTGAGCCCCGCGACGAAGCCCGTCGCGCAGGCTCCACAAGTCTCGGGGGCCGCCGCGCCCGAGGGCTAAACGCGTTACGGCGCGGGCGATGTCGGGGGCGCCTTTCAGAAGCGCCCGCACCGCGTCCAGCGCGTCTCGATGGTCCAAAAACCAATCAATGGCATCATGGTGCGCCGCAATGATGACGCGGTCGAGGCTGGGGCGCGAAACTCGTTCCGCAAGCAGGCGGGCGCCGGCGGCGGTCACGGTGCGATCCACCGCATGCAGCAAAGACCCCTCGCGCCCCCCGCGTTGGCTGCGTTCGATTTCCAGCGAGGCGCGGGTGGCGGGGTCGATCGCCATTTCCGCCAAGGCCTGAACCTGTCGGGGCGGCTCCAGGCGGGGGGCGCCGCCGGCCTGCGTCAACTCGACATAATCAAGCAGCAAACCCAAGGCGGAAATCTCGGCGGGGGTGAAATCGGCGAAGGCCGCACTGGCGGCCACCTCATAGACCGCGGCGATCCTGCGTTCGGCGGCGCGGGGATCGGCTTTGACAGCGGGGCGCGGCGTCAAGGGGCCTGGCGCGACGCCGAACCGCTCCATCTGCGCATCGACGACCAAAATCTCGGCGGGACTGAGCGCAGCCAAGGCATCCAAAATACCCTCGGCGCCCAGCCTGCGCACCGCCACGGCGCCGGTGGAGACATCGGCATGGGCCAAGGCGGCGTCTGCGCCGTCAAACACGACGGCGGCGAGATAGTTGGCGCTGCGGGCGTCGAGCAGGCCATCATCGGTGAGGGTGCCGGGCGTGATCACGCGGGTGACTGCGCGGCGAACAATCGCCTTGTAGCCGCGCTTGCGGGCCTCGGCCGGATCTTCCAGCTGATCGCAGACCGCCACCTTGTAACCGGAGCGGATGGCCTTGGCGATATAGCCTTCAGCCTGATGCCAGGGCACACCGGCCATAGGGATCGGAGCGCCATGGTGCTGGCCGCGGCGGGTCAATGTGATCCCAAGTGCTATGGCGGCTTTTTCGGCGTCCTCAAAAAAAAGCTCGTAGAAATCGCCCATACGGAAGAACAACAGAGCGTCTGGATGGTCAGCCTTGGCCGCCAGATATTGCGCCACAAAGGGCGTGACAGATGCCGAACCCGAAGCCCAGGCGACCGCATCCGGCGCGTCTTGGCCAGACGGCTCATGCGGCAGACCATCCGACGCAGTCTCAGCGCCCTGCACAGCTGCCGCATGCCCATTTCGGTCGGGCCCTGTCGGCGAAGGGTCTCTTACCACGGGCGTACAATCCGACAGGAATCCGAGGCGTGATCCATCGCGACCTTGTGACGCGATTCGCCGGCGCCGGGCGCCAGAATGCCTACCGCTCCACGGGTTCTTCAGTTTGCATGTCGGTGATGAAGGCCGGCGGCACATCCAGACGATCCGACATCAGGATGGGGGCGCCGAATATGGGCTCAGAGCCCTGCACCGTCGAGATTGGGGCAACAGCGCCAGATGACGCCACCTCCAACGCAGGCGCAGTCGACGGCTTTGCCGCGACCTGCGCAGGCCGCAACACCGGGGCGACCGGCTGTGGCGCGCCCTGGAAGGCGACACGCATTTCAGCGCCAAATCGCGCCGACACAACATGATCGGAGGTGAAGTCGGCCTCCGCCACATCGACGAATATGGTGCGCAGGGACGGCGCCACCGCGTGGGCGTTTTCCGCCACAGACGTCGCCGTGATCGCATCAGCCACCGGCATGCGCCCTTCCGAGGCGACCGCCGGCAAGAATACATGCCCCGCCACACCGGCAAAACCAAAAACCGCAAGGCTGGCCGCGATCCCGCCGATGAAGCCGCCACGGGTCCCCTGCTCCGGCGTTGCGGCAATCGCCAGCGCCGCCTGCCCGGCCAAGGTCTTGGCGGAGCTGACAGCATCAAAGACAAGGCCGCCGAGAACCACCGGATCCAGCGCGGGGCCGGCCAAAGGATGCCTCTGAAGTGCAGCCGGCAGTGGGGTGGAATCCAGCGCAGCGACCACCGCGACGCGCCCGGGGCCCGACAGCACCGAAATCACCGGCCCCAAACCTTCGCGATCGGCATGGGCAGACCAAACCGCGACCACCGCCACACTGACGCCTAAAGCAAGCAACGCGCCGCTTTGATCCAGCTCCGCGGTGGCAACGCCGCAGATACCGCGCAGACGATCGGCCAAGGCCAAAGCCGCCTCAGCGTCGGCTTTGCCATGAACCACCACGACCATACCGAAATCGCGCAGCGGGGCGGCCGCGCTAGAGCCCGGCGCGCCATAACCAAGCGCCCCGCGCAGGACTGTGCGCGTGGAAACAAAGCCCTCGCCTGCAGCGGCCGCCAAACAGGGGGCCGGTTTCAGGGGGGGCGACAAGGTCGCGGCAGATCGCAGCGCTACAGACGGACGACCCAATGCGGACTCTGCATTCATCCCCATGACTTTCTCACTCCGGACGCTGGCTTACGCCAATCCTCCAACGCGAAACCAATGCGGCGCCTCGCGACCCCGCTTCGCACCGAAACCACTCTCTACCGCCGAACCATCTCGAACATGTGTCGCGTAGCAAAAAAGCGCGCGTGTCGATCAAAGTTCTCTCACTTGAGGCGGTCGCATGCGACCAGACTGACCGCCTTCAACGACCACCCTCGGCCGCCCTCGGCCGCCCTCGGCCACAACGGCGCCGATCCCAACAATCGTCGCTGATTTCAGGGCGCAGGCCCCAAATCAGCCAACAGCATTCACCATCAAGACAATGCCACAGCGAACACGTTGCCCCAAGACCGCCGGACGCCATGACGCGACAAACCAACCCCGCACGCAAGCCGCTTTAGGAATATAGTTTTTCCCTACACGCATCTGGTGCATTTTGCAAACCATGTCGGGCGCCGGATTGGCGCAGCCGCCATGCGGCAATGGGGTATTACCACCGCACCGGGCCATCCCGCAGCAGCAGCCGATTGACGTCGCGCCCGCCATCCAGCAAGCCCAACGACATGACTTTGCCCCCGTCCAAGAGCGCCGCCGGCGACGCTGACACCCATATCCGAGAAGGACTTCGCGTCGTCGCGGTCGAGCGGGAGGGCCTGAACGCCGTGGCGGCGGCCATCGAGGGCTCGCTGCGCGACGCATTCGCGGCGGCGGTGGAGGCTCTGCGGGCCACGGGCGGGCGCGCAATCCTGACCGGCATGGGCAAATCCGGGCACATTGCCCGCAAAATCGCAGCAACCCTGGCCTCGACCGGCACAGCCGCCCACTATGTTCACCCCGCCGAAGCCAGCCACGGCGATCTCGGCATGATCCTGCAGGGCGATGTGGTGCTGGCGCTAAGCTGGTCGGGCGAGACCCCGGAACTGGCCGACATTATCGCCTATACCCGCCGCTTCGGCGTGACCCTGATTGCGATCACATCCCGCGCGGACAGTGCGCTGGGCCGCGCAGCCGACATCAAGCTGATCCTGCCCGCAATGGCGGAGGCCTGCCCCAACGGCCTCGCCCCGACCACCTCCACCACCATGCAGCTGGTGATGGGCGACGCCCTGGCGATGGCGGTGTTGAGTGCGCATGGCTATGACACTGCCGGTTTTCGTGATCTGCACCCTGGCGGCAAGCTGGGCGCGCGGTTGAAGAAGGCGTCCGATCTGATGCATGCCGGTGCGGAAGTGCCCGTCGCCCCCGACGACGCCACCATCGCCGAGGCGCTGGTGGAAATGACCTCCAAGCGCTTCGGCATGACGGCCCTGGTGGATGCGGCGGGCACATTGTCGGGCATCTTCACCGATGGCGATCTGCGCCGCGCCTTGCAGCAGGGCGAGATTGATCGCCCGGTCGCCGCCGTGATGACCCGCAAACCGACCGTGATCGCGCCCGAACTGTTGGCCCAGGAAGCACTGAAGCTGATGAATGATCGCCAGATTACCGCCTTGTTGGTGGTGGAGAGCGGCAAACCGGTGGGCGTTTTGCATATTCACGATTTGTTGCGGATTGGAGCGGCTTGAAATGGATGGGCAAGGGCCGATAAGCACCGCAACCGCGTGGGCGCTGGATATTGCGGGCCTGATCAAAACCTACGGCGCCAAGACGGCTGTTAACGGGTTGGATCTGCGCATTCGACCCGGTGAGTTGTACGCCCTGCTTGGCCCCAATGGCGCCGGCAAAACCACAACGCTGCGGATTGTCGCCGGGTTGCTGAAAGCCGATGCTGGCGCGGTGCATGTGTTTGGCGTCGACGCCCAGGCAGACCCGATCGAAGCGAAACGGCGCATCGCTTGGCTGCCCGATGAGCCTATGCTGTATGACAAACTGACGGCGTGGGAATATCTCGACTTCGTTTCCGGGCTGTGGCGCGTGCCGCCAAAGATCGCCGCCGCGCGCGCCGAAGAGCTGTTGCGCCTGCTGGACCTGTGGGACCACCGCAACGACAAGTGCGAAGGCTTTTCACGCGGGATGAAACAGAAAGCCGCTTTGGCCGGCGCGCTGATTCATGAGCCACAATTGCTGATGCTGGACGAACCGCTGACAGGCCTCGACGCCGCGATTGCGCGCCAAGTGAAGGACCTGCTGCGCGCGCGCGTCAATGCCGGCGCCACGGTCATTCTTACCACCCATATACTCGATGTCGCTGAGCGCATGGCCGATCGCATCGGCATCATCCAGCACGGCGCCCTGTTGGCTGAGGGATCGCTGGCTGAACTCCGCGCGCGCGCCGGGGCTGGCGCCACGCTGGAAGACGTGTTTTTGAGTCTGGTGACGGCATGAACCCGTTCGCACGCGGCGGATTTCTGTGGTTGCTGGGCTTTGAGGGAAAGCTTGCGCTGCGGGCGTGGCGATCCAGCAAAACGATGAGCATGTGGGCGCGGATCGGCTTGTTTGGCCTCGTCGCGGTGGTGGCGCTGGCGACGGGTTACGGCGCGGCGTTTGTACTGTCATCCCTTTCGCCGCAACCGAGTTTCAGCGCACTCTCGGTGATTGTCACATCGCTGGGCCTTGCACTGATCGCCAGCTTGATGATGTCGCAGGCGCTGCTGGCCGCCACCGAGCTGGTTTACAGCCGCCGCGATCTGGACTTGTTGTTTTCTTCGCCGGTATCGCCATGGTCGGTGATGATGGCGCGCGCCTGCGGCCTCGTTGTGACGGTTGCGCTGTTGTATCTGGCGGTAGTGGCCGCGCTGCTGGTGTGGGCGCCGTTCATGGATATGGGACGGTGGTGGGTGCTGGCGCCGGGTGTGTTCGGCCTTGCCTTATGGATGACGGCGCTGGGCCTGCTGCTGGCCAAGGCGCTGTTAGGTTGGATCGGCCTGCGCAACACGCGCGTTGTCGGGCAAATCCTCGCAGCCCTGATTGGAGCATCGATTTTCCTTGCCAGTCAATCGACCAATTTCATGCCGCAGAGTGAACGCGACGCCCATTGGCGATCCATGGCGGAGCGCATGCTGTCGACCGAGATCGACGCTGCACACCCGTTGTGGATTCCGGCGCGCGCCACACTGGGCGATCCGATCGCGATGGCGCTGTTTCTGGGCCTGGGGCTTATTGTGTTCCTGGCCGCAGCCTTCTGGTTTTCGCGCGGCTTTGTCGCCGACGCCGCAGCGGCCGCCGCCTTGGGGGCGCCGAAGCGCCGCGACACTGGCCGCGTCAAGCGCTTGCACGGCGGTTTGACCATGGCGGTGATCCGCAAGGAATGGCGGCTCTTGCGGCGCGATCCGCTACTTCTATCACAGGTTGGGCTGCAAATCGTTTATCTGCTGCCGTTGATGTTTGTGCTTTGGTCCGCTGCAGCGCGCGGCGGCGAAGAGGGCTCAGCGATGAGCATCTTGCTGGGCAGCGCATTTGTGGTGCTGGCGGCAATGCTTGGCGGCAGTCTTGCATGGATTACCGCATCGGCCGAAGACGCGCCCGAACTGATCGCGGCAGCCCCCGTCACGCGCTCGCGGGTAGAGCTTGGAAAACTGATCGCAGCGGTCACGCCGGTGATCCTTGTCATGCTGATCCCAGCGGCTGCGATGGCGATGAATACGCCGATCCACGCGCTCTATGTGATGCTGGGCGCAACCGCGGCGGCCACATCTGCGGCGCTGATCGGCATTTGGCACCAGACGCCCGCCATTCGCCGCGAATTCAGCCGGCAACGCAAGACCAGCTGGGTCGCGTCAATCGGGCAGACGCTTGTGGCCACAGCCTGGAGCGGGGCCACGGCGCTGGCCTTGTGGGGTATTCCGGGGCTTGCGTTTATCCCTTCTCTGATCGCCATCGGACTGACTTTGGCGCTGCAAGACAGCAAGCCGAGACTGGCGCCATGAAGGATTGCAGACAGGCGACATAGAAGCACGCTACAGATGCGCCATGTCCGATCAAACCCGTCCCATCGACCGGATCGCCATCGGCGACAGCGTCACATTCACCCGCACGCTGACCGCCCGCGATCTTGTGTTGTTTGCCCATGCCTGCGGCGACAACAACCCACTGCACCGCCCCGACGGCGGCGCCGATCATGATGGCGATGGCGCAGCCGATCGCTATGCCCCGGCAGCGTGGATCATGGCGGCCGCGACATCCGCGGTCGGCGCGGGTTTGCCGGGGCCCGGCAGTCTGATCAGGGCCGCACAGCTCGACTTCGACGCACCCGCCACGATCGGCGACAGCCTGCACATCACCCTGACCGTGACCGGGAAGACCCCGCCGCGCGATTTGGCCATCGCCGTGCAGATCACCCGCGGCGACGCCGAAACCGTCTGTACCGGCGCGATGACGTTGACAGCGCCTGTCCGCGCAGCGGCGCCAGCGGGCCGCTTGCCCGGCGTTCTGGTTGGGCGTGAAAGCCGCCTTGCCCGCCTAATTGCAGCGTGTTCGCCGCTAGCGCCGCTGCGCACAGCCATCGTTGCGCCCGACGAAATCAAGGCCTTGGCCGGCGCCTTGCTGGCACGCGATCATGGATTGATCGCCCCGCTGCTGATCGGCGATCCCGCAGCTATCAAAGCCACCGCCGATAAAGCCGGGTTAACGCTGGGCGATGCGGAAATTATCGCCGCCGCCGACTATGACGCCGCTGCAGCCGCCGCCATCGCACTGGTCACAAGCGGCAATGCAGCCGCTGTGATGAAGGGCAATCTGCACACCGATACGCTGCTCAGGCACGTGGTGAAAAGCGATGGCGGCCTGCGCACTGCGCGCCGCATTTCCCATTGTTTTGTGATGGATGCGCCGGCCTTGGAGCAATTGCTAGTGATCTCTGACGCCGCAATCGCGATCGCACCAACGCTGGAAGAAAAAGTGGACATTACCCAAAACGCTATTGATCTGGCGTGCGCCCTTGGCATCGCAACGCCGCGCGTAGGCGTTTTGTCTGCAGTGGAAACAGTCAATCCGAAAATCCCCTCCACCTTGGATGCAGCCGCCCTGTCGAAAATGGCGGAACGCGGACAAATTCGCGGCGGTCTGGTTGATGGCCCCCTCGCCATGGACAACGCCTTAAGCATTTCAGCCGCGAAAACCAAAGGCATTGCCGGCCTTGTCGCAGGCCGCGCTGATGTATTGATCGCGCCCAATCTGGAGGCCGGAAATATCCTGGTGAAGGGACTCACTTACGCCGCCAGCGCCGAAGGCGGCGGCCTTATTGTCGGCGCCAAGGCGCCGGTGATGCTGACCAGCCGCGCCGATGATGCGCAGGATCGGCTTGCCTCCTGCGCCTTGGCGATCCTGTATGCGCACTGGCGGCGCACGGGCGAAAGTGCGGTGGGGTGATGGCGATTTTGACGCTGAATGCCGGCTCAAGCTCCATCAAGGCGGCGCTGTTTCAGGATGATCTGTCCGAATTGGCGCGCGGCGCGGTGGAAGGCCTCGGCGCGGCGCCACGCATGATCTTCAAAACACTGGATATGAACGAACGCATCGCAGCCGCCACACACGTCGAAGCACTTGCCGCGATGATGGATCATCTGCGCGCGCGATTCCCGGATGCCGTCATAACCGGTGTTGGCCATCGCATCGTGCATGGCGGCGCGCACTTCGTGGCGCCCACCGCGCTCACCACGCAGGTGTGTACAACGCTGGCGCAACTCAATCCGCTTGCGCCGTTGCATCAGCCGCACAATCTCGCCGGTGTGGCAGCGGCGATTGCCGCATTTCCCGACGCCGCGCAAATTGGCTGCTTCGACACCGCTTTTCACCGCACAAAATCGCGCGTTGAAGATATGTTTGCGCTGCCGCGGCGCTTGTACGAAGACGGCGTGAGGCGCTATGGATTTCATGGACTGAGTTATGAATATCTCGCCGATCGGCTAGCGCGGGATTTTCCCGCCGAGGCCGCGGGGCGTGTGGTCATCGCGCATCTCGGCAATGGCGCCTCGATGTGTGCGTTGAATGCCGGGCGATCGGTCAGTTCGACGATGGGTTTTTCTGCGCTCGATGGGTTGCCAATGGGCACGCGCTGCGGCGCCGTCGACCCCGGCGTTCTGTTGTGGCTGATGCGCGAGCGGCGTCTCAGCGTCGGCGAAATCGAAACCCTGCTGTACAGCGAAAGCGGCCTGAAGGGGCTTTCTGGCGTGTCACAGGATGTCCGTGCGATTGAAGCCGCCGGTACGCCGAACGCCGAAGAAGCGATCGCCTATTTTGTCGCACGCTGCCGACGCGAAGTCGGCGCCTTGGCGGCGGTGCTTGGCGGGCTGGACGCGCTGGTGTTTTCAGGCGGCATCGGCGAAAATGCTCACCACATTCGCGCCGCGATCTGTGATGGGCTGGACTTTCTGGGCCTTGTTCTCGATCCGGCTCACAACGCCGCCCACGCAACGCGCCTTTCCGCCGACGCCAGCCGTGTCACGGCGCTGATGATCCCGACCAACGAAGAAGTGATGATCGCCCGGCATGTGCGGGCCGCAATCGGCTGACTGCCCTTACGATACGGTGACAGCGCGCGCGTCTTTGCCTATGGTGTGCGCGAAAATACCAATGCGCCAAAATCAAAATCGCGGCTCGTCAACGGGAGGCCCTCATGCGCGATCATCACAAATTCTACATCAATGGCCAATGGGTGGATCCCGCTACGCCGCGCCCTCACGACGTGATCAATCCCGCCACCGAAGAACCGATCGGGCGGATTTCACTGGGCAGCAAGGCCGATGTCGATAAGGCGGTTGCGGCGGCGAAAACCGCCTTCGAAACCTTCCAATTTGCGTCACGCGAAGAGCGCATGGACTATCTGGCGAAGATCATCGACATCTACAAGCGCCGCCTGCCCGATATCGCCGAAGCCATCCATCTGGAGATGGGCGCGCCAGCCTGGTTGGCGGCGGCTGCGCAAGCCCCTTCTGGCATGGCGCATTTCGCAAACACGCTCGGCGTGCTGAAGGACTATCACTTTGAAACAGTGAAAGGCTCCACGCTGATTCGCTACGAACCCGTAGGTGTTTGCGGTTTCATCACGCCGTGGAACTGGCCGATCAATCAAATCGCCTGCAAGGTGGCGCCGGCAATCGCAGCGGGCTGCACGATGGTTCTGAAACCGTCGGAACTGGCGCCGCTGAACGCGATCATCATGGCTGAAATCATCCACGAGGCGGGCTTGCCGGCGGGTGTGTTTAACCTCGTCAATGGTGATGGCCCCGGCGTCGGCCAGGCGTTGTCGTCCCATCCCGATATCGACATGATGAGCTTCACCGGCTCCACGCGCGCCGGCATCATGGTGGCGAAAAGTGCGGCCGACACGGTAAAGCGCGTGGCGCAAGAATTGGGCGGCAAAAGCGCGAATATCATCCTCGACGACGCCGATCTGCAAAGCGCGGTTTCTGGCGGCATGTTCCACATGACGATCAATTCCGGGCAGAGTTGCAATGCACCATCGCGTATGTTTGTGCCGCGCGCCAAACACGATCAGGCCGCAGCGATCGCGAAGGCAACGGCGGAATCGGTCACCGTGGGCGGTACAGACGGGCGCCCGATGGGGCCGCTGGCCAACGCCAACCAATTTCAGAAAGTGCAGGCGCTGATACAAAAGGGCATAGACGACGGCGCCACCTTGGTGACGGGGGGCGTTGGCCGTCCGGACGGCCTCAACCGTGGCTATTATGTGCGCCCGACGGTGTTCGCCAATGTGACCAACGACATGGCGATCGCGCGTGAGGAGATCTTCGGGCCGGTTTTGTGCATTCTGCCTTACGACAGCGAAGACGACGCCATCCGCATGGCCAATGACACGCCCTATGGCTTGTCAGGCTATGTGTCCGGCGAGCCAGCGCACGCCAAACAGGTCGCCGCAAAACTGCGCACCGGCAATGTGCACCTCAACGGCGCGCAAGCCGACTTCGCCGCACCGTTCGGCGGCTACAAGCAAAGCGGCAATGGCCGTGAATGGGGTGAACACGGCTTTGAGGAATTCCTCGAAGTGAAGGCCGTGATGGGCGCGGCATAACCACTTTGGTTTTGAACGGTGGGCGTTGCCTGAAAGCAACGC
>JBIKVO010000320.1:0-4079 GCA_044356795.1 Caulobacterales bacterium | reverse complement strand
GGTCTATTTGATGGTTCTGCGTTTGGGCGGCGCATCGTACAGGTGGGCAAAGAGCCGGGCGCATGATGGGCGCGCCACGCGCGCATTCAGGAGACCCGCATGGCGCTCGATGGTTATTCCCGCATCACCTTTTCCCGCGACGGGCGCATCCTCACCGCGACCTTGACGGGAACCAATCCGGTCAACGCCGTTGACGAGGCGATGCACCACGATCTCGCCCGCGTCTTTCTCGACCTGCAGGACGACCCCGACAGCGACCTGATCGTGTTGACTGGCGCGGGCAAGGCGTTTTGTGCCGGCGGCGACACCGCCTGGTTCAAGGAGCAGATCGCCCATCCCGAACGCTTTCGCCACATCGCGCCGCACGCCAAACGGATCGTGTCGTCGCTGCTGGAACTGGAAAAGCCGATCCTCTGCCGGATGAACGGGGCCGCTGCCGGGCTTGGCGCAACCATCGCCTTGCTGTGCGATGTGATCATCGCCGCTGATAACGCCGTGATCGGCGATCCCCACGTCAAAGTGGGGTTGGTGGCGGGCGATGGCGGGGCGGTCATCTGGCCGCAGCTGATCGGTTTTGCCCGCGCCAAGGAATTGCTGATGACCGGGGCGCTGTTGCCGGCCAATCGCGCCGCGGAGATGGGCTTGATCAATTATGCCGTCCCCGCAGACCGGTTGGACGCCAAGGTTTCTGAGATTGCCGGCCAGATCCTGGCCAATCCACGCTGGGCGGTGCGATGGACGAAAACCGTCGCAAATATTCCCCTTAAAGCGTTGGCTGCACAGCTGTCGGATCCCGCTGTCGCCTATGAAATCCTGTCAAACGCGACAAAGGACCGCGTAGAAGCGGTGGCCGCTTTCGTGGAACGCCGAAAGCCGACCTATTCGGGAGAATGACGGCGATGACGGTACGCTTGTCCTGGCTGAAAACGTTTGCCTGCATCGCGATTGGAGCGGCGGTATGGGGCGCATCGCATGGTCTGATTGGCTTGGCTGCGTCCTATGACCTGCTCGATGGCAGCTGGATGACGGCGATGCTGTTCCTGGTCACGTTCCTGGTCGCTTTCGTCAATTTGTGGATCGCGATGGCGGTGTTGCGCCTGCCGGACGAAGCCGCGCCTCAGGCTGCGGCCTGGATGTGCGGGGCGGTGTTGCTGGTCGAAGCCGCCGTGACCACTTGGGCGCCGGAAATCCACGCCATTGATCCCACCACCCAACGCATCGGCGGGGCGTGGCTGGTCTGGGGCATCGGCGCCACGATCTTGATGGCGGTGACGCGGTCGCGAGTCAGCGCGCACCAGGGGCGTGAGGTTTGAGGCCGCCTCGATGCAGTGGTAGGATCAGGGTGCACTGAATGGAGCGCATGATCGCCATGGGTCAAATCCTGACGGCTGATGGACACGTCACGATCCTGGCCGATATCGGCAGGCGTTTGGGTTTGAAGCCAGGCGACGCGGTGGAGTTCGCCGTGAACGATCATGATGCGGTGCTGGGTGTCGCCGGCGCCGCCACAAGGCAAGACATGGCCGCCAATGACACGCGATTGCGGGCCCTTGCAGGGATCATCAATCTGCAGGGCAAAGGCACGCACGATGCTATCGGCTGGCTGCGCGGCGATGGCGAATGATCTTCGTCGACACAAAGGTAATCCGTGACGTGCTTGGAGCTGCGGGGGGAGCGTCGGACTGGTCCAGACATGCCTTGGTGGATGCCCATGGCCGCGGGCGTCGTGTGATGGGTCCAAGTGTTCACCCGGAATTGCCCGGTGGATTTGCGTCCCGCGCCCTGTGGGATACGGTGTTGCGCCAAATGGACATTTGCCTCGACGCGATGGTTGCGCCGGACGCGCTTCATGCTGCAGCGAAACCACGCCATGACGACCGAGAAGCCGGCGGGCACGACCGCGAAGAAGGCGGGCACGACCGCGAAGAAGGCGGGCACGACCGCGAAGCCGGCGGGCAAAAGACGCAGAGTTTGCCCGATTTCCCGATTGGCGCACAGGCCATGTCGCTGGGCGCGCCTTTGCCGACGCGTGACGCGCGATGATTTCACCCCTATTGTCCATCCCCTCCTCTCATCGCTCCCGATGAACCCAAATCAGGATCGCCATGACATTTTTCACCGCTGAACCTGATCACATTCGCGAATTGCGCCGGACGCTGTCGCGCTTTGTGGCTGAAAAGACATCGCGTGACATGCGCCGCGCCTGGGATCGCGCAGCCGCCTGGCCGCGCGATCTGTTTGCGGAACTCGCGGAGATGGGGCTGTGCGGCCTTACCGTCCCGGAAGAGTTTGGCGGCCAGGGGCAAGACGTCGTTGCAGCCGTCGCCGTGATCGAGGAATTGTCGCGCGCGGGGGCCTTTCTCGCGGGTCCGTTCATTCATTGCGCGTTTTATGGCGGCATGAATATCGCCGAAAATGGCAGCGACGCACAGAAGGCCGCATTATTGCCGAAACTTGCCCGGGGTGAACTTTTGTTCGCCTATGGCCTGTCTGAGCCAGACATTGGCGGTGATTTGGCCAGCGTCACCACACGGGCGACGCGCGATGGCGATACAATCATCATTCGCGGGGCCAAGCGCTGGTGTACGGGCGCCGACTGGGCGGATTATATCTATTGCCTTGTACGCTCCGATGGCGAGGCGCAGCGCTATCGCAATCTGTCATTCGTGCTCGTGCCCAAAAACACGCCCGGCGTTCGCATCCAGCCAATCGCCCACGCCAATCTGCGCTATACTGCAAGCTGCGACGTGTTTTTCGATGATGCACGCATCAGCGCAGACATGATTGTCGGTGGTGAAGCGATGTGGAATCAGGGGTGGCGATTGCTGGCCGGGCGCGCGCTGGATGTGGAGAAAATTGAAATCAGCGCGGTGGCTTTTGGAATTGCGCAGGCGGCATGTGAAGAGGCATGGGCTTACGCGCACGAGCGCGAACAGTTTGGCAAAAAGATCGGTGCCCATCAGGCCGTGCGCCACGCCTTGGTGGAGGCCAAGACCAAGCTGCAGGCGTGCCGCCATATGCTGTATCATGCCGCCTGGCTTGCGCAGACGGGCCAAGCCTGCGCGGTCGAAACCAGCATGGCGAAATTGTTCATTGCAGAGACCGGCGTCGAAATTGCGTTGGCCTGTCAACGCATTCTTGGCGCCTATGGTTTGTCTGACGCTTACGACATGGAACGCCATGTGCGCGATCTGCTGGGCATGCCGATCGTCGGCGGCTCCTCGACGATGCAGAAAAATAATCTGGCCAGTTTGCTGCGCCTGCCGAGTTGAAAAATACACGCCATCAAAGGGAGAAACGCAATGCAGGCCATAGAAGCCGCCACTGACATGGCGCCAAAAATCGCTGCGCGCGCCGATGAGATTGAAAAGGCCCGCCGATTGCCCGCCGATCTCGCGCGCGAGATGGCGCAGGCGGGTTTGTTCCGTTTGATCGTGCCGGAGATTTATGGCGGCGGGCAGGTCAGCGTGGCGGACTTGATTGCGGCCATTGAGACGGTGTCGATTGCAGATGCATCGGCCGGTTGGTGCATGATGATCGCCGCCACCACTGGGCTGAATGCGGCTTATCTGCCGGCCGAGCATGCACGCGCGATTTATGGTGATCCGCTGGGGATCACGGGCGGTGTTTTCGCGCCGATGGGCAAAGCTGTTTTGCACGGCGATCGGCTGACCATTGAGGGGCGCTGGTCGTGGGCCAGTGGATCGCAGAATTGCGATTGGTTGCTCGGGGGATGTCTGATCGTCGACAAGGGCGAAGTGCGTAAACTGGCAAACGGCGCGCCAGATCACCGCATGGTGTTTTTCCCGGCAAAAGACGCTGAATTGATCGACACATGGCATGTCACCGGACTGAAGGGCACGGGCAGTCTCGATATGCTGGTCGATGGTGTGGCGGCGCCGCTGGATCGTTCGGTGTCCTTGATCACCGACACGCAACAGGTTGAGGGCGCTTTGTACGCATTTCCGCCCTTTGGCCTTTTGGCGCTCGGCATTGCAGGCGTTGCGCTTGGCAATGCGCGCGGCGCCTTGGACGCGTTCAAGAGACTCGCCAGCACAAAGCGCTCGCCCGGCGGCAAG
>JBIKVO010000318.1:0-4095 GCA_044356795.1 Caulobacterales bacterium | reverse complement strand
GCCAGCGCGCAAATCTCTTTCAATGTCGGCAGGATGGCTTTGCCCGCTTTTGCGATCAGGGACGGATTGGTGGTCACGCCGTCCACAAGGCCGGTTTCGGCCAGCGCGCGGAGTTCGGCGACGTCTGCGGTGTCGATGAAGATTTTCATGCCCGTCTCGATGAATGATGGCGATGTTGCGATGGTGCATAGGGTGAATCTGTCGGGCGCGCCAGCCGCCACCGCCATATCTTATGGCGCCTGGCTGGGGCGCCTGGCTGGGGCGCCTGGCTGGGGCGCCTGGCTGGGGCGCCTGGCTGGGGCGCCTGGCTGGGGCGTTGTGCGCTGGCGTTCGGGCGCAGTCCCCGGTAGACATGAGCGCTGCGCGCCTTCTGACCAAGTGGATGCCGTTTGGTCGACAGAAAACGCGCAATGAAGTCTTGGGGCATGCCGATCCGACGCCATCGAATCGCGCCTTGTCCTGGTCGCGGGCGGGGCCGCTATCTAAAAAGAGGCGTTTGGCATGGCCAAAACCGTTTTTGTCACCGGCGGGGCCGGTTATGTTGGCAGCCATTGCTGCCGGGCTTTCGCTGAAGCGGGATGGACTGTCGTTGTTTACGATAACCTTTCGCGCGGCTGGCGTGAATTTGTCCGCTGGGGCGATTTCATCGAAGGCGACATCCTGGACGAGGCTGCCCTGACTGCGGCCATGCGGCGAGTGAAGCCAGACGCTGTGGCGCATTTTGCAGCGCTTGCCTATGTCGGCGAATCTGTTGAGCAGCCTGGCCTCTATTATCGCAACAATACCATGGGGTCGATCAGCATCCTGGATGCGATGCGGGCGGCCGACGTGCCATGCCTCTTGTTTTCTTCGACATGCGCCACCTACGGCACGCCGCAGCGCACGCCGATCGACGAAACGCATCCGCAGTCGCCGATCAATCCCTATGGATGGTCCAAACTGTTTGTGGAAAAGGTTCTCGCCGATTACGCCGCTGCATACGGCACGCGGCATGTGGCCTTGCGCTATTTCAACGCCGCCGGCGCCGATCGCGACGGCCTCGTGGGGGAGCGTCACGAGCCCGAAACCCATGTTATTCCTCTGGCGATCCGCGGCGCCATGAGCGACGATTACCGCTTCACCATATTTGGCAATGATTTTGATACCCGTGATGGCACGGCGGTGCGCGATTATATTCACGTTGAAGATTTGGCCGACGCGCATTGCCGCGCCTTGGAGTATCTGCAAAACGGCGGCGCTTCGAGCGTGTTTAATCTTGGCACAGGCGTTGGCACAACCGTGTCAGAGATTGCCGATGCCGTGGAGAAGATCGCCGGGCGGTCTTTTGCGCGCGTGGTGGGCCCGCGGCGTGTCGGCGATCCGCCCGCGCTGGTGGCCGGCGCCGAAAAGGCGGCAAGTGTCCTGGGATGGGCGCCGACGCGCTCTTCGATGGAGCAAATCATTGCGTCTGCGTGGCGCTGGCACGCGCAAGGTGGATAGCACGCGGCCGGCGGGTCGGCCCCTCTAAGGCGCGCTTGAGCAGGGCGTTGCGGGCCGGCAGTGGCGGGGTTTGGCCTGAAGGCGTCGTGCGGCTATGGTGTCGGCGGCGCTTGTCCAGTCGCAGCGCATGCAAGCATGGGAATGCAAATGATCGTGGTCACCGGCGGCGCCGGATTTATTGGCTCCAACATCGTCGGTCGTCTGGCGCAGTCTGGGCGGCGTGTCGTCGTGGTGGATTGGTTGGAGCAGGGCGACAAGTGGCGCAACATCGCCAAAGCGCTGGTGCACGATATCATCACGCCGTCGGCGTTTACCGCTTGGCTGGAGCGCGAAGGCGAGCACGTGGAAGCAATCGTCCATATGGGGGCGATTTCGGCCACCACCGAGCGCGATGGCGATCGATTGGTTAACGCCAATGTCCGCCTGTCGTTGGATTTATGGGAGCATTGCGCCCGAACCGGTACGCCGTTTCTCTATGCCTCGTCCGCCGCCACTTATGGCGACGGAACTGCCGGTTTTGACGATGACAACAGCCATTCAGCGCTGTCGCGCTTGCGGCCCCTGAACGGCTATGGCTGGTCGAAACACATGGTCGACCGCCGGATCCTTCGCGATGTCGCCGACGGGCGACCGCAGCCGCCCAAATGGGCCGGCCTGAAGTTTTTTAACGTCTATGGGCCGAACGAATATCACAAAGGATCAATGCGCTCGGTGGTGCACCAAATCTATCCCCGTGTGGTGGCCGGTGAAACGATTCAATTGTTCAAATCCCATCGCGCCGATTATCCAGATGGCGGCCAAAAGCGGGACTTTATCTATGTGAAGGATTGCGTTGAGGTGGTGATGTGGATGCTCCACAATGCCTTTCCATCGGGCGTTTATAATCTCGGCGCCGGTGAAGCGCGGACATGGCTGGATCTCGCCCATGCAGTGTGTGCCGCGGCGGACCGGCCGGCGCAAATCACTTTTGTTGATACCCCCATCGAGATCCGGGACAAGTATCAGTATTTCACCCAGGCCGCGATGGGTCGATTGCGCGCGGCCGGATGCGGCGTGAATTTCCGCAGCCTTGAAGACGGCGTTGCCGATTATGTAAAAAACCATCTCGCCTTGGACGATCCCTATGCCTAAGCGCGTCTCTCAAAGCCGTGCGACCATCATTCCATGGAGCCGTCATGCCGGAGCATGATCTTGTTGAGCGCCTGTCGCGCGGGGTCGTCACGATCATTGGCGATGTCATGCTCGATCATTACGTCTTTGGCGGTGTCGGGCGGATTTCGCCGGAGGCGCCGGTGCCGGTGCTGCAGGTGACACACGAACGGCATGTCCTCGGCGCTGCGGCGAATGTCGCTGCCAATATCGCCGCGCTTGGGGGCAAAGCGCGGCTGATCGGCGTCGTTGGCCAAGATCTGCAAGCCCGGCGCTTGTCCACCCTGCTTCAAGAGGCAGGCGGCATCGAGATCGGTCTGGTTGAGGCTGACGATCGGCCGACAATCGTAAAGACCCGTTATGTCTCCGGCCAGCAACAGATTGTCCGCGTGGATCGGGAAGTTTCCGCTCCGCTTCCCTCACCGGTGGTGTCGGTGTTGGAGAACCAGGTGCGCGAGGGCGTTGCTGCATGTGATTGCGTCATCCTTTCCGATTACGGCAAGGGCTTGTTGAGCGATGCTGTGATCCGCTTGGCGATTGATGCGGCGCGCGCGCTTGGAAAACCAATTCTCGTGGACCCAAAACGACCCACCTTTGAAGGCTATCGCGGCGCTGATTACATCACGCCCAATCGCAAGGAGTTGACGGAAGCCACCGGCCTTCCGTGTACGGAGGATTTAGAGGCGGCTTTGGCCGCTGACCGCGCGATGGATCAAACCGGATCTGCGATTTTGCTGACCCGCTCCGAGCGCGGCATGAGTTTGTTTCGCCGCGGCACAGCGCCGGTACATTTGTCGGCCGAAGCGCGCGAGGTGTTCGATGTGTCAGGGGCCGGCGACACGGTGGTGGCGACGGTGGCGCTGTCGCTTGCGGCAGGCGTGCCGATTGAACAGGGCTTGCGCCTTGCCAATGCGGCGGCCGGTATTGTTGTCAGCAAGCTTGGCACCGCCGTCTGCTCGGCGCAGGAATTGACGACAGCACTTGATCGCGGCGCACAGCGTCAATCGCGCCGGGCGGCCTTTGGTTTGGCGGGGCCGGCCTCATGGGAGGAGGCTGCTCGCCTGCGCGCGCAGTGGGAGCGCGAAGGCTTGAAGGTTGGCTTTGCCAATGGCTGCTTTGATTTGTTGCATCCGGGGCATATCAGCCTTTTGCAGCAGGCGGCGGCGGCGTGCGATCGCTTGATCGTCGCGATTAATTCCGATGCCTCTGTGCAATCGCTCAAGGGATCGACGCGGCCGATCCAAACCGAACTCGCCCGCGCGCAGGTGCTGCAGGGAGTGAAGGGCGTTGACCTTGTCGTGGTGTTTGGAGAGCCGACGCCGCGTGCTCTGATCGAAACGCTGCAACCTGACCTGATCGTCAAAGGGGCCGACTATACGGAAGATCAGGTTGTGGGCGCTGATATTGCGCGCGCCCGCGGCGGCGGCGTGCTTTTGGTGCGTTTGGTTGAGGGGCAGTCCACCAGCG
>JBIKVO010000317.1:0-4097 GCA_044356795.1 Caulobacterales bacterium | reverse complement strand
CGCCGACCGCCCGGAAGTCGCGCGCGGCGACCAGGCAGACCACGTCGTCGGCCGGCCGCTTGAGTTCGGCCACGACATCCGGCGGCGCCACGGGGGTCGCCACTGCGATGCGACCAGGCGCTGACGGTCTCAGTGCGCGCCGTCCGGCTTTCACTGTCGCGCCCGTGGCGACGCCGTCATCGACGACGATGATGTCGCGTCCCGCCACAGAGATGGCGGGACGCCGCGTCAGGTACAGCGCGCGCCGCCGCGCGGCAGGGCCAGGATGACAGGCGCCCTGGAGCAGAGGTCACGACAGGCCGCGGCCGGAAGACGCCCGGCGGCGCGGCGATCCGCGAACGGGTCGGGATGCGGGAACGACGACATGAGATCTTGATCCCACCAACGCGCCGGTCCGGCCTTGCGACGGATCAAGCAGGCCGCGCGCACCCGCGTTCCGGTGCGCCGCGCGCGCCATAACGATTTAGGCCAGAATGAATGTGATCGCAGCGCTGAGCCTCGTCGCTCTGGCGCTGGTCGCGACCGCCGCCACAGGCCCCTATATGCGGCTTGCCCATGCCGCGGCACTCATTCTCAGCGCTGTCATTCCAGGGCTCATCCTGATGCGGCGTGCCCGCATCCAGCCTGCTCAAACCGTCTGAGGCGCGCCGTAAATGATTTCGACGTCAACGCCATCGACGCGGTGATCCATGGTCGGCTGCGTCTGGGCGTGATGGCCTATCTCGCGGGCGCAGCCGAGTTCGCCGCGCTCAAGGCACGCCTGCAGACACCGGACGGCAATCTCTCCACCCATCTGCGCAAACTGGAGGCGGCCGGCTATGTCAAGATCGAGAAGTCGTTTCGCGACCGCAAACCGCTGACCGAGATTTCGCTCACGCAAACCAGCCGCGACGCTTTCCTGCGCTATTTCGAGTCTCTCGGCAAACTGATCGCATGAGGCGACGCAGCCGTCCTGCCAGGCCGCAGCTTGACGCTCAGGCGACTTAAATGATACGCCTTGGTAGCATTTAAGGGTGAGGGAGCGAGCCGCATGCATGAGGGCGCCCGATCACACAGCGCGGTCGGTTGGACCGCACAGCTGCGCCTGGCGATGGCGGCTGCGCCCATGCTCGCCGGCCTCGTCTTGCTCGCCGCCCTCGCCTTGTCGGGGGGCTGCGCGGCGGTGGCGGCTGCCGACAGCGCGGGATCCGCGCCCGTGCGATCGGTGAGCGAAATCACGATCGCCGCGCGCGACGGCAGGCCGCTCAAGGCTGTGGTGTCGACGCCGGCGGGCGCCGGGCCCTTTCCGGTGCTGGTGACTGTCCATGGAGGACTTGGCGACCGCGATTACGCCGTCCTGCGCAATGTCGCCGACCCCGCGAGCGACAGCCCGACCGTCCAGATGTTCAACACGCAGGACTGGATCATCATCGCGCCTGGCTATCGCAATGACTGGTTTGGCGCAGAAGAGACCGACCTCGTCGATGCCATACGCTACGCCGCCGCCTTGCCCAAAGCCGACCCCCGCCGCATCGGCGTGTTCGGCGGCAGCAATGGCGGACGCCTCAGCCTGCGGGCCGCGATCCTCGAGCCCGGACTTGCGCGCTGTGTGGGAGCCGGATCGCCCTTTATGACCCATCCGCCCGCCTTTTTCGGCGACGTCTCGCAACCGCCCTGGACCGAGCTGTCGGCTGCGGCGGCGACCTGGATGGGCGCGACGCGGGCACGCCTGACCCCGGCCATGCGACAGGCCGCAGCGCGGGCCGCCAAAAGCCCGCAAGATCTTCAGATGGACCATTCGGCGCAGGCGCATGCCGCCAAGATAGAGGCGAGGGTGCTGCTTTTGACCAGCTCCAGCGACGAACAGGTACCCGCAGTCATGGTGCAGGGGCTCATCGATGCGCTTGCGCGCGCGGGAAATCCTGCAAGCGTCGTCGCGGTGGAAAAGAGCCTGCATGGCTTTTACTGGGGACGGGAAGGCGAATTCGGCGCCAGGGCGGGACGCGGCGTTAAGACCCCGGACCAGCTGCGTGAGGAAGACCAGGCGCGCGCCGCCACGCTGCGCTTTTTCAAGGACTGCTTTTCTCGGGGCCGCAAGTGAGCGCTCCTTGGCAAGAGCCTCCCACGGCGACCCGCATGATCACGCGCGCACTCGCGCGCCACCGTGACCAAATAGCCCTTCGTGCCGGTGAACAGACCATCAGCTAAGGCGGTGTGCCCGATCTGGTCGGTCGCATGCAGGGCGGTCTCGCCAAGGCCGGCGTCGGGAGCGGCGACGTCATCGTCGCGAACCGCTGGGTCGGCCTTAACGATAAGCCATGACCGCGTTCCATGTTTCGTCCCGTGCGCCCTCGTCGCTGATTGCCTCGCGGGCGCCTGAGGCATCCGTCTTGAAGACCCGCCAGATTGGCAGGCAGCTCGCGACCTTGGACTTCAAGTGGGCCTGCAAAAACGGTGGGCGCCACTGCGAATCCATGTCCATGGATGGATATTCGCCCGTCAAAACAACAGTCCCCACGGCACGCTCGGTGCGAAACCATCCGCGCAATAGGCAATCGAATTGTTTAACCTGGGGAGTTCAAGGACGGTCCGGCAGACGATTTCTGGCCCGGCTCGCCATCGTCCCAGTCACGTGGCGCGGGCGTTGGCTCGACAAGCAGAGAGCGAATATAGCTTTCCAATCGGGTGTCGCTGAGCTGAGCAAGCGCGGCTTCCAAGAGGCGCTTCAAGGCAACTGCATGAACGGCCATAGCGACATTCCAGCAGACCTTTCTGACTGGCGGACCTCTCTGACGTCGGTTCCAGACCAATCCCGTACGGCTCGACCTACTTTTGTGACTGGCGGCGGCGCTCAGCGGCTGCCGTTTCGAGCTCGCTCCCAGTTTGGCATTTCAAACCAAGCCATTGCAAAGGCTTGGCCTCCCGCCGGCCGAATAAAGGCGCAGCCGCTTCCGACCGCCTCAGCGCACCTTTTCGACTTGGGCGTATTCGAGTTCCACCGGCGTTTCGCGGCCGAAAATCATCACCGCCACTTTCAGGCGGGCGCGGTCTTCATCGACCTCGCTGACCAGCCCCTCAAAGCTCGCGAATGGCCCATCCGTGACCTTCACCCGCTCGCCGATCTCAAAGCTGATCACCGGGCGCGGTTTGGCCGCGGCGGCCTGCTCCACCTGCCCCAGGATCTGTTGCACTTCCTTTTCAGACACCGGCTGCGGCCGGTTCTGCTGGCCCAGAAAGCCCGTGACCTTCGGCGTGTTGCGCACGAGGTGATAGGCGTCGTCGGTCATGTCCATTTTAACCAGCACATAGCCGGGGAAATGGCGCTGCTCGCGCACTTTCTTCTTGTTGCGGACAACCTCGACCACCTCTTCGGTCGGCACCCGGATGTCCTCGAACTTGTCGGACAGACCCTGACGCTCCGCCTGTTCGCGGATCGCCTCGGCGACCTTCTTTTCAAAGTTCGAATAAGCGTGAACGATGTACCAGTTCGCCACTGCGCAGTCCTTAATCCTCTGGGCCGCTCCGGGCCATGCCAGTGGGCCGATTTGGCGGAATGTCGGCCGCCGGGCCCAGCCACTTTGCTATGTCTCTTTGCTATGTCTCTTTGCTATGTCTCTATGCCACATCGCCCTTTGTTTCGCCTCAGGGTTTCGTCAGGGCCTTTCCTCCGGGCGGCTCGTCTTCGGGCGCCGCCGCCGCACCCGGTATCGGCGGGCTTGGCCTGCAGACCCTTGGCCTATAGCACCAAATCGACCAGCCACCGCAGGATCGAATCCACCAGGAAAAAGAACACCGCCGCTACGCTCACCATCAACAGCACCATGATGGTCGATATCCGCACCTCCGGCATCGTGGCCCAGGTGACCTTGCGGCCCTCCTGGCGCACCTGCTGAATGAATTCGCCGGGGCTTTTGGCGCCGAGCTTTTTGTCGTCGGACTTTCCGTCCCGGTCGTCAGTGGCGCTGGTCATGATGCGCTGATTGTCCTCGTTCTAAACTGCATTCGCCGAAGGTTCGAAAGCGTTCCACCAAACCCGCCCGGCTCAGACGGTGATCAGCACTGGCGGTCTCTGGCATATGGGGACGTTCTCCCCAAGTGACACGGCCTTGCCCGCCAAT